>JALZHT010000792.1 GCA_030860645.1 Acidobacteriota bacterium | reverse complement strand
CTGCCGCTGCGCGCGCTGGAAGAGTTGCACGCAGCGCGGGCAGACGGCGTCCACCTCGCGCCCGCCCGGCGCGTTGGCCGTGACGAGCCGCTTCAACTCGTCCGGCAGGTGCCCGAAGGGCGCCAGCCCCTCGCCCGACTCACGCCCGCACACGGGGCACGCGGGCCGGCCGGCCGGCACGTCCGAGTGCGGCGTCGGCGGCTCGGCGGAGATCGTTTCAGACACGGCGAATTTAAACCCCCTCGTAGACGGCTGCGCTTTTTACTTTCCGCCTATCATGCAGGCGGAGCGCGGCCGAGCGCAAGCCGCGTGGCGTCCGGCCGCCAAATGGTATAAATTAGCGGCACGCGTAAAACCGGACAGCACAGACTGAGGTTCAGGAAGACTGATGCCCAAAGAACAGACGAGCGTGCCCGACATCTTCCGCCGCGCGCTGGCGCTCTCGCGCGAGCAGCCGGAGATGTCGCTGCGCGACCTGCGCCGCAGACTCCTCGACGAGTTCGCGGGCGCGCCGATGCCGCCGCTCGCCAACCTGACCATCCCCGAGCAGGACGACCTCGCGCCCGAGGAGGACTGGACGGCGGGCCTCTCCCTCGTCCGCCGCGGCATCCAGAACGAGGACTGGCGCGAGATCATGAACGGCATCGTCCTCAGCCTCGAACAGACCCGCGGTTACGAGCGCGAGCGCGGCCGCCTCGGCCAGGCCGACCGCTGGCACGACCGCACCGTCGGCATCGAAGGCGCCCTCAGGAAAGGCGTCTCCAAGTGGATGCCCGAAGAACTAATGAGACTCGCGGAGCAGAAAAGCCGTAAGTCGTGAAGAGAAGTCAGGCGACTCAACTTGAGATCCAACCGCCCGAGCCGAACGCCTCTCAACCACGATTTACGATTGACGATTCACGGTGTTTATGAGCTTTCTCGACCGACTGATCCGAGACCCCTTCTACCAGCAGAATGATCCGCGGGGCGCGGAGGAGTTCGCGGACGGCGACGTGATCGTCAGCCCGGACACGCGGCGCGCGAACCGCGTCCCGCCCGGGCAGACGCGGACGCGCAAGTGGCCCGTGCTCGACGCGCACGGCACGCCGCGCGTCGATCTGGAGACGTGGGAGTTCGAAGCGGGCGGGCTGGTCGAGCGGCCGCTGAAGTGGTCGCTCGACGAGTTCATGCAGTTGCCGGCCGTGCGCGTCTACGCCGATTTTCATTGCGTGACGCGCTGGTCGCGGCTCGACAACGTGTGGGGCGGCGTCTCGACGCGGGCCGTCGCCGAGATGGTCGGCGTCCGCCCCGAGGCGAAGTTCGTCTCCGTCTCGGCCCACGACCACGGGTGGACGACGAACCTCCCCTTCGAATACTTCCTCGCCGAGGACTCGCTCTTCGCGTGGTCGCACGACGGGCAGCCGATCCCCGAAGAGCACGGCGGCCCCGTCCGGCTCATCGTGCCGCAGCTCTACGCGTGGAAGTCGGCCAAGTGGGTCAAGGGCGTCGAGTTTTTGCGGGAAGACCGGGCTGGCTTCTGGGAAGAGGGCGGCTACCACATGCGCGGCGTGCCGTGGGCGGGCCGCGACGGCGAGCGCTTCCGCTGGCAGGGCGGGGAGTAGTCAAGACGAGAGGCTAGAGGCTTGGGGTTAGAGGCTGGTGAAGAGTGTTCTTCGACAAGCCTCTGGCCTCAAGTCCCTAGCCTCTCGCCTTTCCCCCTTGTTCGCCGCTTCTTCGGCGGCGGGTCGTATTATGAGTCCCGCGCGGGGCGAGGGTCAGTACGCAGACGAACACTGGCGAGTCCGCCGCGGCGACACGCGCCCGCGCACGCGCGCCGGCGTCGGGAATGTTATACTGGCCTCACTCCTAATCTTTCGCACAAGTTTTCCGGCCGCGCCGCCTGTCCGTTGCGACACGTGACGTCTCCGTGAAGGAAATTGAAGACCGACGTGAACGAGACCGCCCCCCAGACGCCCGCGCCCGCCCCGGATGTCACGCGCGACGCCGCGCGCCCGGCCGTCCCGAAGGACGCCGCCGCCGTCATCCTCCTGCGCGAAGGCACAGACCCAGAAGACCCGCAGGTCTTCTGGGCCAGGCGCGGGAGCCGCATGGCCTTCCTGCCCGGCTTCATGGCCTTCCCCGGCGGGCAGCGCGAGGAGTCGGACGCGGAGGTTGAAGTCGAGCACGCCGCCGACCGCGAGACGGCGACGATGATCGCCTGCGCGGCCCGCGAGTTGTTCGAGGAGCTGGGCGTGCTCGTCGCGCGCGGCGCGGAGACTCTGACGAAAGGGCAGCTCGCCTCCGTGCTCGACGACCTCACGTCGGGCCGGATGTCGTTCCCGGAACTGCTCCGCCACTACGGGCTGCGGCTCGACGCGAATGATTTCACCTTCGTCGGCCGCTGGGTCACGCCGCCCTTCAGCCCGCGCCGCTTCGACACGCTCTTCTTCCTCGCCCGCTGCCCGCGCAAGCAGGAGC
>JALZHT010000791.1 GCA_030860645.1 Acidobacteriota bacterium | reverse complement strand
GTGCTCGCCCTCATGGCGGAGGGGCACGACAACACCACCATCTCCCGCCGCCTGGTGGTCACCGAGAACGCCGTGCACAAGCACATCGGCAACATCTTCACCAAGCTCGGGTTCACGCCCGGCGACGACCGCACCGTCGCCGACTGGTCGCAAATCCGCGACTACTTCGCGCGCCTCGACGCCGCCAGCCCGCGCGTCCTCGTCCAACAGATCGGCACCACCACGCTCGGCCGGCCGCTCATCGTCGCCTTCGTCAGTGAAGCCGAGAATATACGGGATTTGCCGAAATACCAAAACATCCAGCGGCGGCTGGCCGACCCGCGCCTCGACGCCGGAGACCGGGACGTTGATTGGGGCGCGTCGCTGTCGCAGTCCGGCAAGACGGTCGTCGCCGTCTCCTGCTCGATCCACTCGACCGAGATCGTCGCCTCGCAGATGTCTATGCAGTTGGCCTACGAGCTGGCGCGGGCCGGCGACGAGGAGACGCTGGAGATTCTGCGCGAGACCATCATGCTGCTGATACCTTCGGCCAACCCCGACGGCGTCGACATCGTCGCCGACTGGTATCGCAAGTCGCTCGGCAAGCCGTGGGAGGGGACTGACCCGCCGGAGCTTTATCACCACTACGCCGGCCACGACAACAACCGCGACTGGTTCATGCTCAACCTCGAAGAGACGCGCGCCGTCACGCGCCTCTTCTGGAGGGAGTGGTTCCCGCAGATCGTCTACGACGTGCACCAGCAGGGGCCGACGGGGTCGCGCTTCTTCGTCCCGCCCTTCTACGACCCGGCGAACCCTTACATCCCGCCGCTCCTGCTGCGCGAGGTCGGGCTGCTCGGCCACCGCATCGCGGCCGACGCGCAGGCCGCGGGCTTCAGCGGCGTCATCACCAACGCCCTCTACGACACCTGGTGGCACGGCGGCTTCCGCACCGCGCCCTACTACCACAACTCCGTCGGCATCCTCTCCGAGGCGGCGAGCGCCAGGCTGATGACGCCCGTCCGCGTCACGCGCGAACAGCTCGCGCGCGCCAGCACGCGCGGGATGCCCTCGGCGCTCAAGAGCGCGACCAACTTCCCCGACCCGTGGCCCGGCGGCCTCTGGCGGCCGCGCGACATCATGAGGCTGGAGATGCTCGCCGTGCGTAGCGTCCTCTCGATGGCCGCCAAGCACCGCGAGCGCTACCTGCGCAACTTCTACGACCTCGGCCGCCGCGCCCTCGACTGGCCCCCGAAGGGCGGCGAGACGGACGCCGAGCGCACGCTCGCCTTCCTCATCCCGGCGGGGCAGGGGCGCGACGAGGCGGTCGCCAAACTCGTCGGCGCGCTCGTCGAGCAGGGCGTCGAAGTCCACCGGCTGGAGCGCGAGCTGCACGCCCAACTCGACCGCGACATCCACGCCGCCTACCAACACGGCGCGCCGCACGGCAACTCTCCTGACCGGCCGCAGGACGTGCCTCTCGGCAGCTACCTCGTCTTCCTCGTGCAGCCCTCCCGCGCCAACGTGCAGGCGCTCTTCGAGCGGCAGGACTACCCCGAGCGGCGCGGCCCCGACGGCGCGGCCGAGCAACCCTACGACGTGGCCGGCTGGACGCTGCCGATGCAGATGGGCGTCGAGACGGCGCGCGTCTTCCGCGTCGTCGAGCCGGAGCGCGCGCGGCGTCTGAGGCTGGTGGGGGACGAGAACGAGGTGCGCCGCGACCTCGGCCTCGCGCCCAAAGAGGAAAGGCCGGCCGGCGTTGCCGCCCGCCCGCCCTCGCCCGTCCCGAACCCCCTGCCGCGCCCCGTCCGCCTCGCGCTCTATCAGAGTTGGACGGCCTCGATGGACGAGGGCTGGACGCGCTACCTCTTCGACACCTTCAACGTGCCCTACGCGAGCCTGCGCGACGCCGAGGTGCGGGCCGGGAACCTGCGCGGGAAGTACGACGTGATCGTGCTGCCGTCGCTGCGTTTGAAGGAGATCGTCGAGGGGCGCGCGAAGGAGACCGCGCCGGCCGAGTTCGTGGGCGGCGTGGGCGAGCGCGGCGTCGAACACCTGCGCCGCTTCGTCGAGGAGGGCGGCACGCTCGTCTGCTGGGACGACTCGGCGGAGTTCGCCATCAAGAGTTTCAAGCTCCCGTTGCGCAACGTGCTCGAAGGCTTGAAGACTTCGGAGTTCTACTGCCCCGGCTCGATCCTCCGCGTCGAGGTCGAGACTACAGACCCGCTCGCGCGCGGGCTGCCGCGGCTCGTGGACGCCTACTTCGTCAACAGCGCCGCCTTCGAGGCGACCGACCCGCGGCGCGTGCGCGTCGTCGCGCGCTACGCCGCGGGGGGCGTGCTGCGCTCGGGCTGGCTGCTCGGCGAGGAGCACCTGAGGGGCCGTGTCGCGCTCGCCGAGGTCGCCCTCGGCCGCGGCCGCGTCGTCCTCTTCGGCTTCCGCCCACAACACCGCGGGCAGACGTGGGGCACCTTCCCCT
>JALZHT010000140.1 GCA_030860645.1 Acidobacteriota bacterium | reverse complement strand
AGGCCCGCCGGCCGCCGACTACTGACGGCCGCCGTCGTTGACGATGTGGTCGGCGATCCGCTCCGAGAGCGCGGCGATGGTCGCCGAGGGGTTGACGCTGAGGGCCGTCGGGATGATCGAGCCGTCGGCGACGTAGAGGTTCGGGTAGTTCCAGACCTCGCCGAACTCGTTGACGACGCCGCGGTCGGGGTCGTCCGCCATCACGCAGCCGCCCAGCGGGTGCGCCGTGAGCAGCTTGCGCAGCGGCCACCGCCAGAGGATGCTCGACGCGTACTTGCCGCCGATCCCGGCGCTCAGCTTCTTCAGCCCGTCCTCCATCTCCCGGAACATCTCGCGGCTCGCGGCGTTGTTCCAGGCGATGTCGATGTTGCCGTCCGAGAGCGTCATCTTGCCGTCGGCCGCGTCGGTGCCCATCCCGAGGTAGGGCAGGAAGCGCGGCGTGACGCCGCCCTGGAACAGCTTCTCCGCGCCGTCGGTGAAGGCCGAGGCGCGGCTCAGGCCGAGGATGCGGTAGAGGTACTTGCGCAGCGCCAGCTTCAGGTTGCTGATGCGGTTCGGGTTCGGCAGGGCGCTCTCCAGATACCAGAGGAACGGGTCGGGGAAGCCGAGGTCTTCGATGAAGATGCGGTTCTTCTTCGTCGACCAGTCGGTGATGGCCGTGATGTCGGGGCCGGAGCCGGGGTCGACCTCGCGGTTGGCGTTGAAGGTGCCGGCGAGCAGGAAGTCGCCGTTGCCGGAGAAGTGCTCGCCGAGCATCCGCGGGAGGTTCGGGAGCGTGCCGTACTTGTCGCGGCTGCGCAGGAGGACTTCGGTCGAGCCGAGCGAGCCGGCCGAGACGACGACCTTGCGCCCCACGACCGAGCCCAGCTCGAACTCGCGCGGGCGGTCGGGGTTGTAGCGCTTGAAGTGGACGCGGTAGCCCCCGGAGGCTTCCGGCGCGATCTTCTCGGCCGAGTGCAGCGGGTAGACCTCCGCGCCGTTGGCCTCGGCGAAGGGGATGTAGTTGAGGTCGAGCGTGTTCTTGGCGTGGACGTGGCAGCCGAGCATGCAGTTGCCGCAGTAGACGCAGCCGTCCTGCCGGACGCCCTGGCGGTTCAGCTTTTCGGGGCCGGTGTAGACGCAGATGTCGACGAGCTTGGCCTGCTTGCCCGCGCCCTCGGCCGCCGCCATGAACGCCTTCGTCCGGTTCGGCATGTCGAGCTCGGCGGGCGGCGTCAAAGGTTTCGCCTCCAGCATGTCCTTCGCCATGTCGTAGAAGGGGTCGAGGCGGTCGCGCTTGACGTTCTTCGGCCACCGCGGGTGCTCGAAAATCTCGGGCGGCGTGCGGATGTGGACGTTGAAGTAGACGAGCGAGCCGCCGCCGACGCCGCTCCCCTGGATCACGTCGATCTTCTTGAAGGTGCGGTAGTCGAGCAGCCCGAAGTCCGTGTCGTTCCAGAAGGCGCGGGCGACCTGCCCCGTCGTGCGCGGGAAGTCTTTGCGGCCCCAGCGCCGCCCGCGCTCCAGGATGCAGACCGAGCGCCCGGCCTTCGCCAGCCGCGCGGCCGTGATCGCGCCGCCGAAGCCGGAGCCGATGACCACCACGTCGTACACTTCTTTCATCACTTGTTCCTCACCCTTCTTTCGTCTTCTTCAAATAGGCCCAGACGAGAAACCAGCCGAAGGCCAGGTTGCCCGGCGGCGCGCTGAACAGGAAGGCGCGCCCGATGGGCGTCATGCTCTGGGCGACGTAGATGTAAGTCCAATCCGAGAACAGCTCGGTCAAACGCACCCCGGCGATGAGCACCAGCCACCACGGCGCGCGCTCCCAGCGGAAGAGGGCGATGATTTGCAGGAGCGTGAAGGCGACCCAGAGCGCGCCCGTGCGCCGGAGCAACCCCTGCGGGTCGACGTAGGGCGCGCCGTGGAAGAAGCGGAACCACGCCTCCGGGTAGCAGATCGCCACGGCGGAGAGGACGATGTCCTTCACCACGAGGTAAATCAGGAGGGCGTAGACGAGCTTTCGTACCCACGGGCTAATCATATGTCACCGGGGGGCCGCCGGCGGCGGCCGGGTCGTGGCGTTGTGTCGAAGGCGGCGCAGGCTCAGGCCGCCCGCGGGCCCTGTCGCTCCCTCATGATCTTCTTGTAGACCCAGACGAGGTAGATGCCGAAGGCGAGGTTGCCCGGCGGCGCGATGAAGAGGCCGAGCTTCCCGCGCGTCGTCAGGCTCTGGGCGACGTAGATGTAAGTCCAGTCGGAGAACAACTCCGTCAGGCGCACGCCGGCGATGAGCACCAGCCACCAGGGCTCGCGCTCCCAGCGGAAGACGGCGATGAGCTGGAGGAGCGTGAAGGCCGCCCACAGCGCGCCGGTGCGGATGAGCAGCCCTTGCGGGTCGACGTAGGGCGCGTCGTGGAAAATCCTGAACCACGTCTCCGGGTAGCAGATGGCGATGGTCGAGAGGACGATGTCGAGAATCACGAGGAAGACGAGCAGGACGTAAGTGAACTTCCTCAGACCGGGGCTGAGTGGCATCGCCGTGCCTCCTTCCGACCGCGCGCGCGGTCTCTTCAAAGCGTTTTCAGGTATTCGACGAGGGCGGCCTTCTCTTCGGGCGAGAGGTCGGTGCCGAAGAGGTGGCCGCCGTTGCCGTTGCCAACGACCGCGGTGTCGAGCCGGAAGCCCTCGCCCGCGGCCTCGGGGCCGTCGGAGACGAAGCCGACCTTCGCCTGGTCGTACACGTCGTAGGCGCGGAAGAAGACCTTCGGGCGGTTCTCGGGCGGCTCCAGCAGGTCGCGGAGCGTCGGCACGCTGCCGTTGTGGAGGTAGGGCGCGCGCGCCCAGACCCCGTCGAGCGGGACCGAGAGGTAGCCCTGCGAGCTGCGGAAGTTATTAAACTTCCAGTCGTAGCCCTCGGCGTAGCGGTTGAAGGCGTCGGCCGAGGTCTGCGGCCAGTGGCGCATCCGGTTGGGGTCGGTGCCGAGTTCCCCGATGGGGATGATCTTGCCGGTGCGCGCGCCGCCGAAGGCGTGACACTCGGCGCAGCGGGCGCTGAAGATTTCGCCGCCGCGCGCGGCCAGCGCCTGGTCGACCGGGAAAGGGTACTTGGCCGCCGGGAGGTCGAGGAGGTAGTCGTTGACGCGCCGCAGGCCCTCGATGTCTACGGACTTGCGCGTCGCCCCGCCGGCGAGGGCGGCGGCGATGACCGGCTCGATGAGCGTCGTGTTCATGCCGTCGGAGTGGCGCAGCATCCCCTCGTGCGCCCGCTCGTTCCAGATCGCCATCATGTCGGTGCTGCCGACCGTGCCGTCGTCGGGCAGCTTCATGACGACGCGCTGGAAGGGGTTCATGTCGGTGCGCCCCGGCCCCCAGTCGGGGCGGGTCTGCATCCACGCGTAGTCCTCGGTCGCCTGCTTGACGAGCGTCCGCTTCGTCTGCGGGATGAGCAGGTAGCGGTAGAGGGCGCGGTCGAGCCAGGAGAGCTTGACGACGCGGTCAATCTCCTTCATGACGGCGTCGGGGTTGAAGCGCGGGTCGGCGGCCGAGGCGAAGAGGAAGCGGAGGTAGCCCTGCGGCTGGAAGCGCGTGCTGGGGCCGCCGGCGAAGAGCATCGGCCTGCCGCCGGGGGCCGTCCGCACGGTCGAGGTGTGGCAGGCGGCGCAGTTGATCGCCACGCGGTCGAACCCGACGCGCATCTTCGAGAAGCCGACGGGCAGCTCGCGCCCCTCCTCCCAGACCGCGCCGAGCGCGGCGTAGCCGCCCGGCCCGGGCAGCTTCTCGGGGAACATGCGCGGCAGGACGACCCAAATCCAGTAGGGCACGCCCGCCGGCCCCTCCGCCCCGATGGAGCCGTACTTGAAGTGCTCGTCGGCCGAGGCGTACACGACCGGCACCTCGCGGAAGAGTTTGTTCCACGCGACGAGGCCGAGGGCGGCGGCCGCCACCGCCAGGACGACCAACGTGACGACGAGCCTTCTCTTTTTCCTTCTCGACATGGTCATGGGTGGGTCTCTCCTCACATCGCCGCCCTAGAGCGTCTTCAGGTACTCGACGAGCGCGTCTTTGTCCTCGGGCGGGAGGTCTGTGCCGTAGAGGTGGCCCGCGTTCCAGTTGCCGGGCAGGGAGGTGTCGTAGAGGAAGTAGCGCCGCCCGCCCTCCTCGGCCACGTCGGAGACGAAGCCGACGTTTTGGCGGTCGAACACGTCGTTGCCGCGGTAGAACTGCTTCGGCCTCTGCTCGGGCGGGTCGAGGAGGGCGCGCAGGGTCGGCACGCTGCCGTTGTGGAGGTAGGGCGCGCGCAGCCAGACGCCGTCGAGCGGCATGTTGGCGTAGCCGTCCGTCTTGCGGAAGTTCTTGAACCGCCAGTCGTAGCCGGCGTAGAGCAGGTTCTGGTTCTGCGTCAGGAGGTAGGTGTAGGAGTCGAGGCGGTGGGGGTCGGTGCCGATCTCCGTGATGTGCGTGACGCGGCCCGTCTGCGCGCCGCCGAAGGAGTGGCACGAGGCGCAGCCCTGCTCGTAGACGGCCCGGCCGCGCGCGGCCCGCGCCTGGTCGACTTCGTAAGGGTAGGGCGGGGCCTTGAAGTCGAGCAGCCAGTCTTCGATGCGCTTGAGCCGTGCGAGGTCGATGGTCGAGGGGGTGACGCCCGCGCCGAGCGCGGCGCTCTTGTTGCGCTCCTCGACCGAGGTGTTGTTGCCGTCCCAGTGGAGCTGGAGCCCTTCGCGCGGCCGCTGGTTCCAGATGGGCGGCAGGTCGGAGGTGCCGATGGTCTTGTCGTTCTCCATCGGCCAGTGGAACTGGATGGACTTGTAGGGGTTGAAGGTGTCGACGCGGCCCGGCCCCCAGGCGGGGCGCGTCTGCATGAAGGCCATCCGGAAGCCCTGCTCGATGAACGCCTCGCGCGTGAGCGGGATGGCCTGGCGGTAGATGAAGCGCTCGACGGGGCCGAGGTCGGTCTTGCTCTCGATGGCCGCCAGGACGTTGTCGGTGGTGAAGCGCGGGTCTTTGGCGCAGGCCGTCAGGAAGTTGACGTAGCCCTGGAGGTCGAGGTTGTTGGCGGGCATCCCGGCGATGACGCGCCGCGGGCCGCCGGGCGCGTCGCGGACGGTGCCGACGTGGCAGACGGCGCAGTTGAGGCCGACGCGGTCGAAGACGACCCGGCGCTTGGCGAAGCCGATGGGCAGGTCTCGGCCCGGCTCTTCGAGCAGGCCGAGCGAGGCGTAGCCCTTGCCCGGCAGGTACTCCGGGAACATCTCGGGCAGGACTTTGACGATCCAGTAGGGGATGCCGTTCTGCGCCTCGCTGCCGATGGAGCCGTACTTGAAGTGCTCGACGATGTCGTCGTAGTCGGTCGGCCGGTTCGGGTGGAAGCGCCAGTAGAGGACGGCGGCGAGGACGAGGATCAGGGCGAGGAGGATGAGCGCCCACTTCCAGAGACGCCGCCTCTCGGCTTGCTCGACCACGGTCAAAGGCTCTTGCACTCTCATCGGGAGAAGACCTCCTCTCGCTCACCAGGGGCGCGCGCCGGGCCTCGGCCCCGCGCGGTTTCTCTCAGACCGTCTCGACGGCCGGCGGCGCGGCGGCCGGGGGGGCCGGCGCCGGCGTGTCGTAGACCGACATGACTTGGGCCATCATTCGCTCGTAGTCACCGTCGAAGCGCGACAGCTCGTAGCAGCCGAGCGGGTCGGCGATGGCGTGGACGAGGCACTTGTTGCAGTAGGTGCAGGGCTTCTCGGGCAGGTCGTGCCCCGCGGCGTAGACCTTGACGAGGTCGTTGTTGGCGATGAGCGGGCGGGCGATGGCGACGCCGTCGCAGTACCCTTCGGTAATCACCCTGCGGATGAAGGAGGCGGTCTGGAACCCGCCCGTGCAGAGGACGGGCACCGTGACGTGCTTCTTAATCTCGCGCGCGTCCTCGACGCTGATGCCCTCGATGGTGTCCGGCTTGGTGCGGTTCCAGAGCAGGTTGAAGATCGGGCGGAGCAGGCGGTAGCGGAAGAGCAGGAAGTTGCGGAAGGTGTAGACGCCGCTCGCCACCATCCCGCCGTAGACGCGCGCGGCGTGGTCAAGCGGGAAGGGGCCGGGCGGGTTCCAGGGGTGCGGGAAGGTGCTGCCCGTCGAGATGTGGATGGCGTCGGCCCCGGCCTCCTCGACCCACTTGCAGACCTGGATCGAGTCCTCGAGGGTGTTGCCCTTCTTCTCCCAGAAGGCGAGCGCGTTGTTGCGGTCGACGGCGCTGATCTTGACCTGGAAGTGGAAGTCCGGGCCGACCTCGCGGCGGACGGCGGCCATGATGTCGAGGAGGAAGCGGGCGCGGTTCTCCAGCGAGCCGCCGTACTCGTCCTTGCGGTCGTTGATGCCCGAGCTTAAGAACTGGTTGATGAGGTAGCCGTTGCAGGCGTGCAGCTCGACGCCGTCGAGGCCGGCCTCGCGGGCGCGGCGGGCGGCCGCGCCGAACTGGTCGACGACCGTCTTGATCTCCTCCTTCGTCATCGCCTGGCACAGCAGGCCGTGGAACGAGTCGGTCTTCGAGGTCGAGCTGAGCGGCTTGCGGAAGGCGTTCTCGATGCCGCCCACGTCCTGCTGGCGGCCGCTGTGGCTGAGCTGCATGATGTACTTGCAGTCGTACTCGTGCACGGCCTCGCCGAGCCTGCGCCAGAAGGGGATCTTGTCGTCGTCGTCAATGAAGGCGTAGTTGGTGAGGATGCGCCCGCGCTGCGAGACGGGGACGTGCGACGAGATGATCGCGCCGACGCCGCCGCGCGCGAACTTGACCTCCCAGTTGATGCGCGCCTGCGACCCCGAGCCGTTGTAGTTGTCGAACTTGCCGGAGACGTTCGAGCGGAAGATGCGGTTCTTCACCGTCAGGTTGCGAAACTTGAGCGGCTCGAAAATGATGTCGTTCGTCATGGCGTGTCTCCGTCACTTGTGGTTTCGAGTTCCGAGTTTCGAGTCAATACAAGCTGCCTTCAACCCGAAACCCGAAACTTCATTATTCCGCGCCCCTAGTCTTCCCTGACTCTCCGGATGTCGCGCCCCCCGTAGAGCGTGTTGAAGAGGAACCGGCCGAGCCGGCCGACCTTGCGCTCCGTGGCGAGCAGTTGGTCGCGCGTGTCGAAGAGTCCCCCGTCCTCGGCGACGTGGTGCGAGATGTCGTACAGGGCGTGGGGCGTCCCCTTGAGCTTGCCGAGGAAGTCGACGGGCATGTCGCGCACGGCGTCGTAGAGCGAGATGCCGCGGTTGGTGAACGGGTGCTTGATGCGCGTCCGCGCGGCCTGCTCCTCGATGGGGCCGAACAACTCGTCGAAATCCACCCACCGGCCTTCGAGGTGGAACTGCGGCCAGGGCATGAGCGTGCGCTCCGGCAGGAAGAAGCGGAGCAGCGGGAGGCGCGAGTTCCAGAA
>JALZHT010000790.1 GCA_030860645.1 Acidobacteriota bacterium | reverse complement strand
ATGTGGTAGTAGCCGCACGCCACCACGCCGGCCGCGGGGCAGCGGCGGACGGCGTCCCACTGGTGCTCGATTTTACTTCGCGCCCAGAGGTCGTCGGCGTCCAGCAGCGCGACCCAGGGCTGGGTGGCGGCCTTGAGGCCGGCGTTGCGCGCCGCCGAGAGGCCGCGGTTCGGCTGGGAGATGACGCGCGCGCGTAAGGCCCGCGCGACCTCGGCCGTCCGATCCGAGGAGCCGTCGTCAACCACGATCACCTCGGCCACGGGCAAGGTCTGCGCGTGCACGCTCTCGATAGTCTGCGCGATGAAACGTTCCGCGTTGTAGGCCGGGATGATGACGGAGATTGGCGCCGGGTGCGTCATGATGCCGGGGCAGGATACCCCACGAGGGCGGGGCCGGCAAAGTCGGTCGGAACCCGCCGGCGGGCGCGGGTCGTCATGAAGTCGGCGGCGGAGATGTAAAACCCGAAAAAAGTTGTAAACGGCTTGTAAAAAGCCTCTCCCCGGCTAGAGACGCGGTTGGATGTTTCGGTGTATTTTAGCGGGCGGAAAGGTCAGGTTCGGGTATTGAAGTTGATGTCAAAGCTGCGCGAATTCCTGAAGAAGCACGTCCTGCTGGTGGGGCTGGCGGCGGTCGTCGTGCCGCTGCTCAGCATCCTCGGGCTGCAATACTGGTCGCTCACGGAGTTGGAGAAGACCTCGGTCGTGGCCGGCCACGTCGGGATGAAGAACTACCTCGGCGAGGTGAGTAACAAGGTCAAGGGCTTTTACAAGACGAAGTCCGAGGAGGTCTTGAACGTCCCGGCCTACGCCATCCGCGGCGGCAACCTGGAGAACACCAAGTACCACCTCTCGAAGTGCACGGTCGAGGGCACGAAGCGCCTCTTCGTCGCCGCCTTCGGCCCCGACGGCGGGTCGCAGATGCTCTTCTTCGACCCGTCGGGGCAGAAGCAGCCCTCGGAAGTCCCCACGCCCGAATTCCACGCCGCGCAGCGCGCCGCCGCCCCCATGCGCGTCCTCGCCAAGGAGGGCACGGCCGTCACCTCGCCGATGGCCTACTTAGAGGAGCGCGACATCGAGAACCGCGTCATCTACAAGCCCATCCTCGACGACCAGAAGGTGGTCGGCGTCGCCGGCATGATCCTCGACCACGCCTACTTCCGCGACGTGCTCGTCCCCCGCGTCATCCGCGAGACGCTCCCGCAGTTCTTCCCCGAAGGGGCCGACCGCAACGTCATCGTCTCGCTCTACATGGGCATGGAGAAGAAGCTCTTCACGTCGCAGGAGGGCGAGGGGCAGAACGACGTGATCAAGTACTGGCTGTACTACTTCCCCGAGTACGCCGTCGTCATCCGCAGCCGCCACATGACGCCCGAGCAGTGGGCGCACTGGAATTTTAATTTCTCGCTCGGCCTCTCGCTCCTGATGACGGCCGTCCTCATCGGCGGCATCATCCTCGCGCTCCGGACGGCGTCGCGCGAGATGAAGCTCTCGCAGATGAAGGCCGACTTCGTCTCGAACGTCTCGCACGAGCTGCGCACGCCGCTCGCCTCGATCCGCGTCTTCGGCGAGTTCATGAAGCTCGGCCGCGTCCGCGACCAGGGCAAGATTCAGGAGTACGGCGAGCACATCGAGACCGAGAGCCGGCGGCTCACGCAGCTCATCAACAACATCCTCGACTTCTCGAAGATCGAGTCGGGGCGCAAGACCTACAACTTCGAGCGCGTCTGCGTCGAGGAGATCGTGGCCGAGACCCTGAAGACGTGCGAGATAAGGCTGCGCCAGATCGGCTTCGCCATCGCCTTCCAGAACAGCCCGCGCCCGCTGCCGCCGGCCGTCCTCGACCGCGACGCCATCGGGCAGGCCCTGATGAATCTGCTCGACAACGCCGTCAAGTATTCGGACGGCGCGGAGAAGAAGGAGGTCATCGTCCGCCTCGGCGAGCGCGACGGCCTCATCCAAATCTCGGTGGCCGACCACGGCATCGGCATCCCGGCCGAGGAGCAGAAGAAGATTTTCGAGAAGTTCTACCGCGTCTCGACGGGCCTCGTGCACGACGTGAAGGGCAGCGGCCTCGGCCTCTCGCTCGTCAAGCACATCGTCGAGGCCCACCGGGGCACCGTCACCGTCGAGAGCGCGCCGGGGCGCGGCAGCGTGTTCACCATCGCGCTGCCCGCGGCCGACTCGGTCGCCGACCACGCCGAGACGCAGCAGCCGCCGCCGCTCCTCGGGAGCGACCCCTCGCTCGGCTACGGCTTCAAGCAATGAGGAAAGCAGTAGCCACTAGCCAGTAGGCTCCGCCTTGAAGTCGTCGGCGCTGAAACCCGGACGATTCATTAGCGAATGCCTGGCTACTGTCCACTGACTACTTTTTAAGGAGCGCCGTGATGAAAAAGCTGATGTTGATTGCCGTCGCCGCCGTCGCGCTGGCGGCGGCCGTGTGGCTGCCGGCACGGGCCGAGAGC
>JALZHT010000139.1:3213-7391 GCA_030860645.1 Acidobacteriota bacterium | reverse complement strand
GCGTCCCGCCGACGCATGCGCGGCCCCTCGGCACAGCCCGCCTCACCACACCGGCGGGCGTGCGCCGCGCCCCGCCTCTGGCCGAGGGCGGGACGCGCTATGGGATGCTCTGCCCTAGCATCCCTGTCTTAATCCCAAACTAAAATGCTCATGTGAGGCTCCTGTGATATTCTCTGCGCGTTCCAGTCTTTGAAAACACGGCAACGGTCGGATGCGTGACTCGGCCTCAACCTCAGAGTGAGTGATGAGCGCCGCCGTTGAGCATGAGAGGTTCATACTCACGGCAGACCAGTTACGCAATCACAGTTTATTTCCATATGGAAATAAATGCAAGGCCGTCGCGCGTGCGAACCCATCAGGGGGTGACTCCTGATGGGGACGAAAGGGCGTCTAAAGCAGGAGCGTCTGGCAGAAAAGCTCTTGCAAATCCGGCTGGCGTTCGGCCTGTCCCAGACGGAGATGCTTTACCGCCTCGGAGTTGAAGACCTGATTAGCTACAACCACATTTCCAGATATGAGACGGGGAAGCGCGAGCCGGCGTTGAGGATTCTTCTGGCGTATGCGCGGGTGGCGAACGTCAGCACGGACGTTCTGATTGACGATGATTTAGACTTGCCCGCGAAGCTGCCCGCCAAGCCGAATCACAGAACCTAACCGACTGCTGAATCAGCCTTAATCAGAAGTTAGGTGACGGGTAATAATCATCTCATTGACAATCGCGCGGTATAAGTTGATAAGCTCAGGTTTGGTTACACGGACACCGAGAGCGCGGCACACTTCCTTATCAAAGTTTAGTCTAATATCCGCTGGCCGAATTTCCTCTCCTAATGCAGACCAAAGCCTTTGTTGGGAAGTCTGATTTCTGACTTCCCAAAATTCATCGTAACGGCTCTCAAAATGCGCGTCCAGTTGGTTCCTAAGAGACGGGAACATCTCGTTTGAAAATGTTTCATAAACACTTTGCAGCCTCTCAATCGCCCTGCGAGAAGGCTTTAATAACATTTCTTCCATGTCATAAAAGCGAATGTCTATGTAGCGCCCGGTACTTTCTTCCTTCAACAGAAAGAACTGTGAGAGAAAAATTGCAGAGTTAATGATTGTTACGATGGCACGCCCGACAGCTAGGTCGGACTCTCTCACCACGTTGACCTGATTTGAAGGTGATATAGGGGTATCTGATACGAAAGCAAAAAGATTGGTGTTTGGCGAGTAGGGATTAACCCGGCGGGATACGACAATATTAGTTTCTACTGCATTCAGTTCGCGCTCAAGATTGTTCCAGAATGCGTGAGGTATTCTACCCTCGAATCCGCAAGCGCGCTTGACCCTTGAAAGCTCTTCAAATTGTCCGGAGGCGATGTAGTCGAACTTGTCCGAAATGTCCATCGTCTCTAAGCCGACAGGGGTTCTTAGAGTCGGGCGGACTTCGTCTAAGTCGACCCTGAACGTTACCCCCATGTCTGTTGAGGCGTTGATATACCCGTCGTACTCCCTATCGAAACGCAAAAAAGCCTGAGAGACTCTTGCCGCATTGAGCGCCCTCGTAAAGAATAAAAAATGAGAGACCCCTTTAGGTACGGGCCTATACCCCTCGCGGAAGTATGCGCGGTCAAGTGACGTTAGAACGTTATTGAATTTAGAGACGAAGTTAACGATTGTGTCCCTGTGGCGGAAGTCACTAACGCCGCAAAACCACATCATATTTGCTCGGCGATCAAGCACGTCGTTCAGCGGGTGAGAGTCAATGTCAACAGTCTCGCTGCGAATTTCATCCTCACTCTTAATGGTTTCGCAGAGCGCATCAATCTCAGTGTCGCTGATTTGAGTTAGGTCATGCTTGACAAGGCAAAACTTAACACTATGGTCATCGGGCGGCGCACTCTTACGAGCTACGACGATCACGTCACGATATTCAGCCCACTCCGAGAAGCCATAATTCAACGTCGGTTTGAGAACATATAACGGAGTCCACTCTGAGAATAGGAAATCTCTTACGGATTCGCTTTCACGCCCTCTTAGTATGTTGATCGGAATAACCGCCCCGTATACTCCGTCCCTACGGAGAAATTCATTAGCAAGCATTATAAAGTGACCCCAAAGACCGACTTCGCCTCCGGCTCTGGGCTGAAACCTTCTCATATCAACGTACTTGGCGATGCCGCGTTCGGTCTTAGTGAAAGGCGGGTTCATCAAGACCGTACGCACCCGCCTGAGCGGGACGGTGTAAGCATCGCCCGCCGTGCGCCTTCCTTGTGCGGTCGCAGGGAAGAGTCCGAATTGCTGTAGCCCGGACTGCTCATCGTGACCGGGTGTAAGGGTGAGACCGTCGCCATGAACGATTAGCGTATGTTCAAGTGTTTCTGCCACGTCCATTGCCGATATATTGGCGGACGTGAGATGCACCGCGAACGGCATGATGTCAGAGCCGAAGATGTCATTCTCACAGAATCGCTTGTGCGGATTCCCGACGCGCCGCTCGGCGCCAAACAACTCTCTCTTACGCCGGTATGCGGACACAAGAATCGTTCCCGACCCGCAAGCGGGATCGTAAACATCGGCGTCGCTCTCTTCTATAGTGAGGTTAGCTAAAATCTCCGCCGCCTGCGGTCTAGTGTAGAACGCCGCCAACAGCTTTCGGATTTCGTGAGGCATTAGCGCGTGGAATACGCGCCCCGGTAACTCATACCGCACCTTCTCAACTTCCAGGCCCCAGATGAGATCGAATACGTCTCTCAGATAATCTGCTGGCACAGCTTCGAGCACGTCGAGTTCAAAAATCTCACGGTAATTGATTTGAAGGATACGTTGAAACGCCCGGCGCAACCTTGATGCATCAACAGGGGTTCGCGGCGGCTTGATTTCAGGGTGGGCTGTTGTGAATATCCGAAGGAAAAGAATTTGACTGAGGATGATGTACGCAGCAAGGAAGCGAGTGACGCCCTCAACCTTCGTATCGGGGAGCCGCGCCAAGTCTGTAAGCAGGTTCCTGTCAGTAATGATTTTGAGTATCTGGGTCTCACCCAAATCAATACTCGCCATCACTTCCGCAACTTGCGCCCTGAGAAGTTCAATGACAAGGGGAAGCGGATAGTAGCGTGGGGCTTTCGCTTGGATGAGCGGCCGCACCTCAGCTTGAATTGTGTCTAGGACGGCAGGAAATGGACGGTCGCGGTATTCATCCTTAACGGTTTGAGCGTCAACGAGGACAGAGACATTAGTTTTCAGCAGAGCGTTATAAACTGCTTCTTCCGAGGCTGCGGTACGACGTACGGATTCCGGCAAGATTAAGAGCTGGCCGTACTCAATGCCGCTCTCCTGTTTGTGTCTGAGATATTGTAGAAATGCGGAAAGCCGCGTTGCCGGGTTCTCGCCGATCTTGACTGAGAGCAGCCATCGTTGCCCTATGAAGTCGAACTCAATATCGGGCACAGAGTTATAAGAAACTTCTGATACGCCTGAACCACCCTTTTCTTTTATGATTTGTAAGAGAGGCGGGTAGAAGGTTCGTTCGGTAACTTGAGCGCGGGAGTGGGTGGGCAGCGTGGGTAGTGGGATTCCCTTTAAGTTATCAAGAACGGGCTAAGCATCTTATTGGTGCGGGGCGGAAAGTCAAGCTAAATTTTTCAAGGTAAACGGTTTAGCCTTTCAGAGTTGAGAGCGCATTTCTTACGTGCGACAATTAATTGAGGGGGGCCGGACTTTTGTAACAGCCGCCGACTTTGCGGGTGACTCACTTACTTTGCGGGTGGGATAGACTTTGCGGGGGCATTGCGGGCAAAGCCTCTTTAACTCAAAACCCGCGACCCCGCAACCCGAAACTCTCTGGCGGCACTGGTGTTAAATCTGCTTGTAGAGTTGAGCCGTGGCGCTGTAATATCTGGCATCAATCGCCCAAATAGTTCGCCCTCCCGTGCTATCCGGCAGCCGGCCTCAGAGAAATTGACCGCGAATTTTTATTTAAAGCTACCTCGCGACAAGTGGCTCGAACGACCTGGCGTCTTCTTCCCAGTACCGCCACGCCGTTGAAGGAGGGATTATGCGGTTCACTCTGCGCCTATCCGTCCTGGCCTTCGCCGCCCTCGTCGGCGCCGGCGCGTATCTCTCGGTCGAGCGCGGCGCGCGCGCAGACGCAGCCGGTGCAGCCCGGCCAGGTCATCATCAGCGAGTTGCGCTACCGC
>JALZHT010000139.1:0-3203 GCA_030860645.1 Acidobacteriota bacterium | reverse complement strand
CCCCCGGGACGAGTTCATCGAGATTTATAACAACACCAATTCGCCCATCGTCGTCCAGGCGAGCGACGCCTCGGGCGGGTGGGCGCTATCCATGTCGGGCCTGTTCAACCAGACCACCATCAGGGGCAACGTCTGCACCATCCCGAACGGCACGGTCATCCCGGCGCGCGGCCACCTCCTGTGCGCCAACCCCGACCCCGAGACCGACCAGGGCTACAGCCTGAACAACTACCCTTCGGGCAACCCCACGCCCACGCCGACGCCCACGCCCACGCCCGGCCCGCCCATCGTCGGCCCCGTCCCGGGCGTCGTGGTGGTCGTCAACCCCTTCGCCACGGCCAGGCCCGACCGCGCCCTACTCATCAACGACCCCCCCGACGGCTTCGGGATCGCGCTCTTCAAGTCGCAGAACCTCCCGAACCAGAGGATGGCAAACCGGCTCGACGCCTTCGGCTTCCCGTCGTCGCCCACGCTCTACAAGGAGGGCAAAGGCTTCCCCACCGTCCCGGCGATAGGCAACGAACACACGCTCTTCCGCGACCTGCGTTCGAGCCTCCCCAGGGACGCCAACGACAACGCCGCCGACTTCCGCTTCGTGGCGACCACGGCGACCCTCCAGAACCAACTGAACGGCTCGCCCGGCCCCGAAAACCTCGCCAGCCCCGTCGTCAACAACAGCATCACCGCCAACCTGCTCGACCCGTCCGTCTCCGCGGCCAGCCCGCCGAACCGCGAGCGCATCCAGACCCCGGAGACGAACGCGCCGCTGGGGACACTCATCATCCGCCGCACCTTCACGAACACCACGGGCCAGCCCGTCTCGCGCCTGCGCTTCCGCGTCACCAACATCACGACGCGCGGCACCCCGGCGGGCGAGTGCGGCGTGCCCTGCGCCGACGTGCGCGCGCTCACCTCTTCGGACGGCACGGCGACGATGGCGAACCAGACGGTGGTCGTCGTGCGCGGGGTGCGGCTGGAAGAGAACCCGCCCCTCACGCCGGAGGGCGGCGGCCTGAACTCCAGCCTGTCGGCCGACCACATCACCTTCGGCACGCCTCTCCAGAACGGCTTGAGCGTCAACATCCAGTTCAAGCTGGGCATCGTGACGAGCGGCTACCTCCGCTTCTTCGTGAACATCGAGGCGCAGAACTCGCCGATCACCAACACGACCGGGCCGCTGCGCACCACGGCCAGCACGAAACGATAAAAGCCGTGAATCGTGAATCGTAGTTTTCAGTTTTCAGTAAAGACAAAAAACTGAAGACCGGCGACTCCGATTCACGATTCACGGCCTTTATTCTACCTCCCCGCGCTGTCGCGGCCGGACAGGCCCTTCGCCGTCTCGATCAGTTCGACGAACTCCGCGCGGTGGCCGCGCGCGTCCTCGCCCAGCGAGGACTGCGCCAGCTCCCGCGCGCCCTCGTAGGTGGCGCGGCCCTTGTGGCGCGAGCCGCGCAGGAGCATGCCGAACTCGGCGACGGCCGCGGCGAACTTGAAATCCTGGGAGGCGTTGCGGTGGCTCGCCCGCGTGTCGGCGACGCCGACGCTGAGGAGCTTGCTCTCGGCCCCGCCCGGCTCCTTGTAGCGGAGCTTAACCGTCAGCAGTTCGCCACCCTCGGACGCCTCCGAAGGCGGCGCGCCCTGCTGGTACTTCAAATCGTCCACGCCGCCCCTCACCTCCTGCCCCGCGGGGACGAGTTCGTAGAGCGCCGTCACGGTGTGGCCCGCGCCGATCTCGCCGGCGTCAACGCGGTCGTCGTTAAACTCCTCGTCGCGCAGCAGGCGGTTCTCGTAACCGACGAGGCGGTAGCCGGCGACGCGGCGCGGGTTGAACTCGACCTGTATCTTCACGTCCTTCGCGATGGTGTAGAGCGTGCCGCCGACCTGCTCGCCCAAGACCTTGCGCGCCTCGGCGAGCGAGTCGACGTAGGCGTAGTTGCCGTCGCCCTTGTCGGCCAACTTCTCCATCCGCGAGTCTTTCAGGTTCCCCATCCCGAAGCCGAGCACGGAGAGCGAGACGCCGCCCTTTCGCTCCGCCTCGACGAGGCGGACGAGTTCGTCGTCGCTCGTGACGCCGACGTTGAAGTCGCCATCGGTGGCGAGGACGACACGGTTGATGCCGCCCGGCCGGAAGTTCTCACGCGCGACGCGGTAGGCGAGCCGCAGCCCCTCGCCGCCGTTGGTCGAGCCACCGGCTTCGAGCTGGTCTATGGCCGCCAGGATTTCGCCCCGGCTGTCGCCCGGCGTCGAGGGCAGCACCAGCCCGCTTGAACCGGCGTAGACGACCACCCCGACGCGGTCGCGCCCCGAGAGCTGCTCGGCCAACACGCGCAGCGACTGCTTGACGAGCGGCAGCTTGTTCGGCTGCTGCATCGAGCCGGAAACGTCGATGAGGAAGACGAGGTTCGAGGGCGGCAGGTCTTCGGCCGCGACGCGGCGGCCCTGTAGCCCGACGCGCACCAGCTTGTGCCGCGGGTTCCACGGGCAGTCGGCCGCCTCGGCCGTGACCGAGAAGGGTGCGCCGCCCTGCGGCTGCGGGTAGTCGTATGTGAAGTAGTTGATCAGCTCCTCGACGCGGACGGCGTCGGGCGGCGGCAGCCGGCCCGCGCGGAGGAAGCGGCGCGTGTTGCTGTAGGAGGCCGTGTCCACGTCGACCGAGAAGGTCGAGAGCGGCGCGCGCGCGACCTCGACGAACTCGTTCTCGGCGACGTGCTCGTAAGTCTCCGCGCCGGAGTCGGTGTCGGCCGGCTTCTGCTTCGCCGCCGCGGACGGGGCGGGAGACTGCGCCGCGTCGTAGGCCGCGCCTGTATTCGCGTTCGCGTTCGCCGCCGCGATCTCGGGCCGGGCCGCGTACTCGTGGCCCCCGCCCTGGTTGTTCGAGCACGAGGCGGCGAGCGGGACGGCCGCCGCGAGGCAGAGCGTCAGGAGATGGCGGCCGAGGCCGGCCGCACGCTGTTCTTCTTTGCGCATCATCGTCTCTCCGTAGGAAAAGTTGACCCGCGGACGAACCGCTTTCGGAACTACTCTTCCCGCTCTGAACGCGGCGCGTACCGACGACTTGCGTCGGGCTGGCTCCACAGCCGCGCGCCCTGCACCACGACGGGCGTGGCCTTCGTTATGTCGTCGTCGCCCGGCCCGACGGCGGAGGGCGCGGCGGCGGCGGCCGACTCGGCCGAGACGTTGATGCGCGCGTAGAAGGTGGC
>JALZHT010000138.1 GCA_030860645.1 Acidobacteriota bacterium | reverse complement strand
AGTCCGCGCCCCGAACCCGCCGCCGGGAGCGCCGCGACGCGCCAGGAACAACTCGGCAAGGCCGACTGGCTCTAGCCGGAGCGCCCGGCGCGCCAACGCGATGGCCTCAACACTTTTAGAACCGGAGCGCGCAGGCGACGAGCGTGAAGAGGAAGCGGACGGCCGGCTCAGCGGCCAGATGTCCTTCCTCGAACACCTCGACGAGCTGCGCCGCCGCATCATCCGCTCGGTCGCCTTCGTCTTCGTCTCGCTCGTCCTCTGCTGGTTCGTCTCCGACCGCATCTACAACTTCCTCGCCGTCCCCGTCCGCCGCGCGCTGGCCGAGGCCGCGCAGCGCCCCGTCCCGCTCCAGGGGCTGACGGGCGGCGAGGCCATCGCCCCCTTGAGCGCCGTCAAGGAGGGCGACGCCGGCCGCTACGTCTTCGCGGAGGCGACGAAACTCGGCGCGAGCGTGATCCCGATGGGGGCCTCGGTGGCGGCGCGCGTGGCGCGCGACCACGAGGGCCGCCTCGGCGTCTTCACCGACGAACCAATTTTCGCCGGGCCGTCCGTCATCCCGAAGGGCGTCCGGCTCCCCGTCGACTTCGGGGCCGCGCCGGGGCCGCCCGGCGGCATCGAGGACAAGCTCGTCGTGCGCACGGCCATCGAGCCGTTCTCGCTCTACCTGCAAGTCTCGCTCTACGCGGCGCTCTGCATCTCGGTGCCGTTCCTGCTGTGGCAGGTCTGGGCCTTCGTCTCGCCCGGCCTCTACCCGCACGAGCGCGGCTACGCGCTCCCCTTCATCTTCCTCTCGACCGTCTCGTTCCTCGTCGGCGCGGCCTTCGCCTACTACGTGCTCTTCCCGCCGGCCGTCTCCTACCTGCTGGGGTTGGGTCAGGACTTCCGGCTGTTCCTGAACGCGACCGACTACTTCGACTTCATCATCCTCATCATGCTGGCGATGGGCCTCATCTTCCAGATGCCGGCCGTGACCTACGTGCTCTCGCGCATCGGGCTGGTGAGCGCCTCCTTTCTGCTGCGCCACTGGCGCATCTCGCTCATCACCATCCTCGTCGGCGCGGCCGTCCTCTCGCCCACCTCGGACGTGCTCAACATGATGCTCTTCGCCGCCCCGATGGCCGTCCTCTACCTGCTCTCGATCCTCATCGCCTGGATGTTCGGCCGCCCGCGCACGGCCGAAGCGCCCTGAGGCGACCGGCGGGCAAAAAAACTGCGCGGCCCGTATCCTTAAACGCCTTGCCGGTAATCATGCATGAGCGTTCCGGATGCTCGGTTCGGCCGGGCGGGCGGGTGGTCGGCGGGGCCTTTAGTTCGGGAGACGAGGCCCCGGCCGTCGGCCCGCCCGCCGGGCAACCCCGCCCGCGCCCGCCGCATCTTGACGGTGTCTCCCGCGAGGCTCTACAATTCACGCGAAAAGTCAGGCGATGACTGGATTTAGCCCGCGCGGGTGAGTGACCTTTTTCGGGGCTTCCAGCGTCGCCATTTTCGTGGCCGGCGAGTCGGCGTCTCGGAACTCATCAGGCCCGCCCCTGCCCCCGCGGGGCCGGGTCTCCTAAAATTTCATTCAGTGCGAAATCCGAAGGAGTGGTAAAGCGATGGCTCGTCAACGGCGGATGATTTCCCTGCTGCTGGCCGCGGCGCTCGTGGCGCTCGGCCCCGCGGCCGCCCTGGCGCAGAAGGACAAGCAGAAGAGCGGCGACGACCAGGACGTGATGTCGCGCGAGCGCAACGTCCGGAAGGAGAAGTCGAAGGTCTTCGAGAAGTGGCTCAGCGAGGACGTGGCCTACATCATCACCGACGAGGAGCGCAAGGCCTACAAGAAGCTCGCCACCGACGAGGAGCGCGAGCAGTTCATCGAAGCCTTCTGGCGGCGGCGCGACCCCGACCCGGACACCGAGGCCAACGAGTACCTCGAAGAGCACTACGAGCGCGTCGCCTACGCCAACCAGCACTTCGCCTCCGGCATCCCCGGCTGGAAGACCGACCGCGGCCGCATCTACATCATGTACGGCCCGCCGCACGAGAAGGAGTCGCACCCGGCCGGCGGCCAGTATGACCGCCCCTCCTACCACGGCGGCGGCTCGACCACCACCTACCCCTTCGAGGTCTGGTTCTACCGCTACCTGCCCGGCATCGGCTCCGGCATCGAGATCGAGTTCGTTGACCCGACGGGGACGGGCGAGTACCGCATCGCGCGCAACCCCGACGAGAAGGACGCGATGCTGCACATCCCCGGCGCGGGTCTCACCCTGATGGAGCAGCTCGGCCTGTCGAGCAAGGCCGACCGCCTCGCCGGCATGGGCACCTTCGGCTACAGCGGCCCCGGCGCGCGCGCCTCCGACAGCCCCTTCGACCGCCTCATCCTCTACACCGACCTCCAGAAGCCGCCGCAGGTCAACTCCGTGCTGGAGCAGTCGCTCCTAGCCACGGTCGGCTCCGGCGCCGAGGACACGAGCACGCTCGACGTGGCGACGCAGGTCTCCTTCTACCGCGCCTCGGACGACCGCGTGATGACGGCCCTCACCGTCCAGACCGACAACAACGACCTGACCTTCAAGGACGTGGGCGGCGTGCAGGAGGCGCGCGTCAGCATCTACGGCCGCGTCACCTCCGTGACCTCGCGCCGCATCACGAGCTTCGAAGACCCGGTCGTCACGCACGCCACCGTCGACGAGCTGACGAGCGCGCGCGACCGCAAGTCGGCCTACCAGCGCGTGCTCCCGCTCTCGCCGGGCGTCTACAAAGTTGACCTCCTCGTGCGCGACATCAACTCCGGCGCGCAGCAGGTCAAGTCCATCGGCTTCGAGGTGCCGAAGTTCGCGCCCGAGAAGCTGGCCCACTCGTCGCTCGTCCTCGCCGTCAAGCTCCAGGCCCTCAACGACCAACTGCCCGGCATGTTCAGCATCGGCCCCTACAAGGTGCTGCCGAACGTCTCGGGCGTCTACAAGCGCGGCCAGGACGTCGGCATCTACATGCAGATTTACAACGCCGGCATTGACCAGACGACGCTGCGGCCGTCGGTCGACGTGGAGTACGCGCTCCTGAAGGACGGCAAGGAGATCTTCAAGCAGGCCGAGGACTGGCGCGGCCTCTCCGACGGCGGCCAGCGCCTCACGCTCGCGCGCCTGCTCCCGACGCAGAACCTCACCCCCGGCGACTACGAGATCGCCGTCCGCGTCCGCGACAAGGTCTCGGGCCAGTCGCTCTCGCCCTCCAAGCAGTTTGCCGTCGTTGACGACAAGAAGTAGCGGCGGCGGGCGATGCGGTGATGATTTCGGGCGGCGTGCTCCCTCCGGGGAACGCGCCGCCCGAACTGTTTTACGGCCGGCCGCCGCCGCCGCGCTGTTAACACCCTCTCCCTCATTCGCGTCTGACGGGGGACTCGGGAGGGATTCGACATGCGCTACCTTTTAACCGCCCTCTCATTGCTCGCGCCGTTAGCCGCGCCGCACGCCCCGCGCGCCCAGACGCGCCCCGCGCCCGGCCCCTCGGACGTGAGGCTGACGACCATCCCGCACCGCGTCTACAAGACCAACGACGGCGTCGAGACCGAGGCCGCCACCGAGAGCTGGGTCTTTCACGTCGTGGTCAAGCAGCGGCGCGGCCCTCCGCTTGAGCCGCGGGCGGCGACCGTCGTACTTTATTCCGGGCCGCGCCCGGTCAAGACCGTGCGCTTCGGCCCCGAGGCGCTGGCCGCCGCCCGCGGGGTGAATTTTAAAAGCGAGTCGAAACAGGTCGAGCTGTCCGCCAGGTACTTCGCCGCGCAGGACGAGACCTTCGACCTGCGCCACTCGTTCACCGAGCCGGTGAAATTGAAGATTGACCGGCTCGGCTACACGCTGGAGCTTCAGACGCCGCGGGGCGCGAGGCTGCGCCGCGCGCTCAGCGTCCCCGTCTCGTACTACGCGCAGAAGGCGAAGCTGATCTTCCCGCTCAAAGGCCCCTTCATGGTCACCCGCGGCCACGTCACCGACGCCAGCGGGCACAGCGAGTGGAGCCAGCATTACGCCTACGACATCATGGGCCTCGGGCCGCGTTACGAACCCGTCAGGACGAACGGCGAGACGAACGAGGACTTCTACGGCTGGGGGCGCGAGGTGGTCGCGCCCGGCGACGGCGTGGTCGCTTACGCGCGCAACGACGTGCCCGACAACAAGAAGCCCGGCGAGCGCGCGCGCGAACTGCTCCTGAAGTTGCCCGAGCCGCAGTGGGCCGTCGCCGGCAACGTCGTCGTCATTGACCACGGCGGCGGCGAGTTCAGCATCCTCGGACACCTGCGACAAGGCTCCGTGCGCGTGAAGGCCGGCGGGCGCGTCCGCTCCGGGGAGGTCGTCGGGCTGATGGGCAACTCCGGCAACTCCGGCGGCCCGCACCTGCACTACCACCTGATGAACGGCCCGGCCCTCTTCCGCCACGACGGCCTGCCGTCGCGCTTCGACAACCTCGAAGTGCCCGTCCCGAAGCGGGGCAGTTTTCTGGAACCGAAATAACAAGCCCGACGAGAGGTCATACGCATGCGCCGACGCTTCAGCCGTCTCCCCTTCTTCCTCCTGCTCCTGCTCCTGCTCGCACCGGCCGCGCCCGCGCAGGCGCTCGACGAGCGGCTCAAAGAGATTGACGAGTACGCGGCGAAGGCCGGGCGCGACTGGAATGTGCCCGGCTTCGCCGTCGCGGTCGTAAAAGACGATCAGGTCGTCTTCGCCAAAGGCTACGGCGTGCGCCAACTCGGCAGACCCGAGCCGGTCGACGCCGACACGCTCTTCGCCATCGCCTCGAACACGAAGGCGTTCACCGCGGCCGCGCTCGCCGTCCTCGTTGACGAGGGCAAGCTCAGGTGGGACGACCCGGCGACGAAGCACCTGCCCGGCTTCCAACTCTACGACCCGTTCGTGACGCGCGAGCTGACGGTGCGCGACCTCCTGAGCCACCGCAGCGGCCTCGCCACCTTCGGCGGCGACCTGCTCTGGTTCGAAAGCACCTACCCGCGCGCGGAGATCATCCGCCGCGTCCGCTACCTCAAGCCCACGTCCTCGTTCCGCTCGGCCTACGGCTACCAGAACATCCTCTTCCTCGCCGCCGGCGAGATCGTCCCGGCCGTGACGGGCAAGTCCTGGGACGACTTCGTGCGCGAGCGCTTCTTCGCCCCGCTCCGCATGGCGCGCACCACAACGAGCCACAAGCAACTGCTCGACGCGCCCAACGTCGCCGCGCCGCACAACGAGCTGGACGGGAAAATCCGCGTCATCCGCTACGACAACGTGGACAACGCGGGCGGCGCGGCGGCGATCAACTCTTCCGTGAGCGACATGGCGCAGTGGCTCCGCCTGCAACTCGGGCGCGGCACCTTCGAGGGCCGGCGAATCTTCAGCGCCGAGCGCTCGCGCGAGATGTGGACGCCGCACACCGTCGTCTCCGGCATCAGCGAGGCGGCCGAGCGGTTCAACCCGACGACGCACTTCAACCTCTACGGCCTCGGCTGGTCTTTGAACGACTACCAGGGGCGCAAGGTCGTCTCGCACGGCGGCGGCCTCGACGGCATGATCTCGCGCGTCGCCATGATGCCCGAGGAGAACCTCGGCCTCGTCGTCCTCACCAACGGCGAGACGCCACTCCCGACCGTCCTCTCGAACAAAATCTTCGACACCTTCCTCGGGGTGCCGAAGCGCGACTGGAGCGCCGACTACCTCGCCCGCGCGCAGGCCAACCGCGAGCGGGCCGCGGCCGAGGCGCAGAAGGTCGAGGCGGCGCGCGTCCCCGGCACGAAGCCCTCGCTCGCGCTCCCGGCCTACGCGGGGACTTACACGGGCCAGATGTTCGGCGACGCGCGCGTCTCTGAGGAGGGCGGCCGCCTCGTCGTGCGGCTCGTGCCGTCGCCCAACTTCGTCGGCGACCTCGAACACTGGCACTTCGACACCTTCCGCATCAAGTGGCGCGAGGGCATCGTCTACCCTTTCCCCCGCGGCTTCGTCACCTTCACCCTCGGCCCGCAGGGCAAGGTCGACGAGATGAAGATTGACGTGCCCAACCCCGACTTCGACTTCAAGGAGTTGGAATTCAAGAAGCGGTAGGCGGGAGGCGGAAAGCGGAAGGCGGCGCGCTTCGCGTTGCGGACGTTGAAGCCACATCTCCAATACAGGGCAGAGGAGGCTTTCCTACTGCCCTCTGCTTCCTGCCTCCCGCCTTCTTCTCTTATGCAAAAAACTCTCCTCCGCGCGCTCGTGCCGGTGGCGGCGGTGTTGCTCCTCCTGCTGTTTCTGGAGGTCGCCATCCGCGGCTACGGCGCGGCGCGGGCGCTCTTCGCGGGGGAGGTCGCCCCGCCGGGGCCGCCCGTGCCGCTGCACGTCTTGACGCGCGAGCCGTTCCTCTACGGCCTGAACCCGGAGCACCCGGGCATCAGTCCGCAGGGGACGCGCGACGACGCGGTGGCCGTCCCGAAGCCGCCGGGCACGTTCCGCGTCCTCGTCCTCGGCGACTCGCTCGCCTACGGCGCGTCGCTCGCGCCGGAGAAGACCTTCCCCAACCGTTTGGAGTCGCTGCTGCGCGAGCGCGCGGGGCCGCCGGCCGAGGTGGTCAACGCGGCGGTCTCGGGCTACGGCCCCTACAACGAGCTGCACTACTACCTGACGCGGGGCCGCGAGTTCGGGGCCGACGTGGTCGTCGTCGCCTTCTGCATGAATGACGTGGTCAACCCGCGCCTCCACTGGGGCGACGCCCCCGGCGTCGAGATTCCCGACGAGGCCGTCCCCAACCTCGACTACGACCGCCGCCACGTCCTCCCAAAAATTCGGCAGATGAACGAGGGCGCGGGCCGGGCGGCGGGCGACGGCGGGCCGCCGCTCCTGAAACACTCCCGGCTCTACGCCGCGCTGGAGCCGGCCCTCAAACGTCTGTTCGCGAGGCCCAGAGACTTCGGCGAGGGGCGGCGGGTTCCGACCTACATCACGGGCGAGGACACGATCAGCATCGAAGTGCTGCTCGACGAGTCCTCGCCCGAGTGGCTCTGGCTGACCTCGCTCTACACCCGCCTGCGCGACGCCGTGCGCGCCGACGGCGCGACGCTCGTCGTCGCCCTCTTCCCCCTCGCCTACCAGCTCGACGAGGGCTACCCCTTCCTCCCGCAGCGGCGGCTCGCGGCCTTCTGCGAGCGGAACTCGATCATCAGCCTCGACCTCCTCCCCGCCTTCCGGCGGCGCGCGAAGGGCGACATCTTCCTGCTCGACAACTCCGGCTACCACGACGTTTGGCACCTCACCGAGGAAGGCCACCGCGCGAGCGCCGAGGCGCTGCTGCGGCTCATGCAGGAGAAGGGACTTTTGCCGGCGGGCGGGAACGCGGAGTGATTCTGCGCGCAACCGGATGGAGAGAGGCAGACGGCTATATGAGTTTACCGGCGAACGTTGAGAGGCCGTCTGTGACCGCCTCTCAAC
>JALZHT010000789.1 GCA_030860645.1 Acidobacteriota bacterium | reverse complement strand
CCCGCGGCACCGCCCCCTCACCGAGGCGGGCATGCCGCCGGGGCGGTGTGCCTGCCCTCCGCACTCGCCCCGTAGCTGAATCATCGAGGCCACCGCGCCCCTGCCCCTCTCACGACAGCCCCGCCCGGCACGGCCCGCGCCCACCTCGCGAGCGTGCCTGTGGATGAGCGCCTGCGGAGGTGCGCCCATTCCCCCATAACATCATTCTGCGGCGACCCATACGCCGACGGGGCGATCACATCTAAGAGATTCATGATTCCCTCCCCTTCCGGCGCGCGAGTAGGCGCGCGACCGTCTCGGCTATTACGAAAATATCGCCCGGCTTGCGCAGGAACGCGTTCGCGCCGGCCCGCCTCGCCTGCATCTCGACACCGTCATCACCGGAGAGCATGATGACCGGCGTCTGCTGCCGATGCGCCAGTGCCCGCGTTTGGCGGATCAGCTCGACCCCATTTATGTCCGGCAACTGGTTATCGAAGATCAGCACGTCGTAGCGGGAGCCGCCTTCGAGCCTCTCCAGCGCCTCGGCCCCGTCGCGGCACGTCTCGACTGACCACCCTTCATCACCCAGAGCCACTTGGATAGAATCGGCCACCGTCGCATCGTCTTCAACATGCAGGACTGAGACGGCGCGGGTGTCGGGGCAATCCACTTCGTCCCGAAACATCAGGCTGCGTTTATGAGGTTCGATAGGAGGGCGCAGGTGCGCGAGTTCCCTGTGCCGCCCTTTGTGCAACCTGGAGTCTAGCGTGCGGCGCTCGATGCCGAGCAGTTGCGCGGCCCGCGCCACGACGCCGCCCGCCTCCCTCAACGCCCGCTCGATCAGACGAGCCTCGAAGCGGAGCACAGCCTCGTAGAAGTTGAAGCCCTTCCACGTCGGCGGCTCGGGGTGAGCGCCGACGTGGAACAGCACGCGGCGGGAGGCTGCCAGCAGAGAGAGCGTATCGCCGAAGAATGCGAGCGCCAGTCGCCGCTCTCCTCCGGCCAGGTCGAAGTCGCTGAGAGCTACTTCGGCGCCCGGCGCGTGCGCGGCAAGCGCGGCCGCGGGGCATCCGGCAAGACCATCGTCTTCGGACTGTTGAAGCGCGAGGGAAAGGTCTACACGGAGATCGTGCCGGACGGCAAAAAGGCCACTTTGCAGGCCGTTATCCGCGGGCGCGTGGCGCCGGAAGTCGTCATCCACTCCGACGGCTGGCGCGGCTACGACGGGCTGGTCGATGTCGGGTACAGCAAGCACTTCCGGGTCAACCATGGTGGTAACGAGTTCGTCAGAGGCGCGCACCATGTCAACGGCATCGAGAGCTTCTGGAGTTATGCCAAGTCGCGGCTGCATCAGTTCCACGGCATCGCCCCGGAGAAGTTCTATCTGCACTTGAAGGAGTGCGAGTATAGGTTCAATCAGAGGCGCGGGAATCTCTACGCGGAGTTGCTAAAGCTGCTGCGAAAATATCCGCTTTAGCTACTCTAGCCCCATAATTTTTTCCACCTAACTGATTTTTAGGAAAACCTAACCGCTTTTTTGCCCTTACCCGGTAGCGACTAGCGGCACCGGGCCGCGGTCGCGCGGGTACGGGCACTGACAGGCGGTGCCCGTCTAGCCCCTCGGAGGGACCCTCTGCCAAAGGTGCCTCCGAGGGGCTAGACCGCTTCGGCCCTAACCCGGCGGCGGGATTCACGGGCCAGCTAAGAGATTTTTACGCCCGGCCGCGTCGCAGTGAGAACTTGAGCCGTGCAACCTACTCCGGCAGACAAAATAAAGCGCGTAAGGGCTGAAGCTCCGCCGTGCGTAGGCTCAAGCATGTCTGCCAGAGGCGGGGACGGGGGAAATTATATTGGAGTTGAGATAGCCCGAGAGATTCGGGTAGAGATAACAAACGATGCGCCTACGGAATCAGAGAGAAAAGCTGTTGAAGATTTTTTCGATTGGCTATTCGCACAGGCACTTAGGTCTCATAGGAAGGCGGACGAAACAGCTTGACTGTCCCGGCGGATGAATTAAGAGTCTTGTAAGAAGAAGCCCTCTCTTGTAGATCGAGCGCCGATCAGAGCGTCTAAACTGACCGCGTTCAACCTACTTTTCGAAAGGGCTAACGGATTATGTCACGGGCGTCTTCGACACTTAAACGCTTGGTGTGAAAAAGAACGGTGCTACCAGTCCACCAAGTCAGCGAAGGCCAGAGCGGGGCGACTGAGTTGGCCGTTGAGCCAGATGCAGAAGTTATGCAGCGCCGCCTTCGCCGCCACCCGCGCCTGCGCTCCCGAGAGCGCGTGCGGGCGCTCTCGGCTGAGGCCGAAGGCGTGATGCAACTTCCCGTTGACCGTCTCGACGATCTGGCGCACCCCGGCGAGGAAGCGGCGCAAGCCCTTCGGCCACGGCCCCCGGCTGTTGCGCCGCGGCGGGCAGATGACGGCCGCCCCGTAGTCGGAGTGCCAGCGCCGATGCAACTCGTAACCCTCGAAGCCCTTGTC
>JALZHT010000788.1 GCA_030860645.1 Acidobacteriota bacterium | reverse complement strand
GTCGCGCGCGCAGCCGGGCAGCTCGGCCAGCCCGAGGCTGACGCTCAGGCGGCCGACGCCCTCGACCTCCATCGCGCCGACGGCCGTGCGCAGGCGCTCGGCCACTTCGAGGCCGCGCGCGCAAGATGTCTCCGGCAGGATGACGGCGAATTCGTCGCCGCCGATGCGCGCGCCCGTGTCGATGCCGCGCGTGCCGGACTGGATGGCACCGCCGACCCTCCGCAGCGCCTCGTCGCCCGCGTCGTGCCCGAAGGTGTCGTTCACCCGCTTGAGGTTGTCGAGGTCGAGGAGGAGCAGACAGAACGGGTGGCCGTAGCGCTCGGTGCGGGCCACCTCACGCTCCAGTTGCCGCTCGAAGCGGCGGCGGTTGGCAAGCCCCGTGAGGTGGTCGGTGAAGGCCGCCTCCTCGCACGAGTCGAGGTAGCGCTTGAACTCCAGCAGCGTGCGGACGCGGGCGCGCAGCAGGTCGAGGTCGGTCGGGTCGGTGAGGTAGCCGAGCGCGCCCACCTCCGAGCCGAGCCGCACGTCCTGCATCTGGACGCGCGCGGCCGACTGGATGATGACCGGGATGAAGCGCGTCAGCGGGTCGGAGCGGACGCGCCGGATCATCTCGTAGCCGTCCATGCGCGGCATCATCACGTCGGTGACGATGAGGTCGGGCTGGCGCGCGGCCACCTCGGCGAGGCCCGCCTCGCCGTCCCCGGCCGTGTGCACCTCGTAGCCCTCCATCTCCAGCGCGAAGGCGAGCAGTTGCCGCTTGTCCGGCTCGTCGTCAACGACGAGGACGTTGAACTTGCTTGTCATAAACGTTACAGCGTTATTCCTTCGGAACGGGGGCCAGACGGAGCTTCTTTTTTACAAGTCCCCGGCCCCCGGCCCCCGGCCCCTAAAGATGTCTTGCGCGCCCGCGTGCTTCGTGCTAGAGTGCGCCTCAACATTGGGACGGACGCCGTTCACGTTCGTTTGACATGGACTTTCCTCAAGAACGTTAACGACTTTCAGAGTTGCCTCGCTGCGGTCGCGTTTTAGGTTCGCTCCTACACCCAATTTCCCGGTTCAGGTAATCGCAGGAGCCGACGGGCACCCATCTCACCGTCAACCCGCGTGGACGCGGGGCCGCAGTCGCACTCCGCACGTCCCCTGTTAAACTCCCGAAGGATCGAGGACCCCCCGACCATGTCACACCGCCGCGCCTGCGACCTGTCGCCCCAAGCCCGCGCCGAGATTATACGCCAATCGGAAATCGGCGCGGGCCTCAACGAGGAGACGACCCTGCTGTTGGCGCGGGGCGCGTCCGCCTCGGACGTGCGCCGCCGCCGCTTCGTCTACCGCCGCGGCGACGTGGCCGACGCGCTCTACGTCGTGGCGCGGGGCCGCGTCAAAATCTGCTCCATCGCCGAGGAGACGGCGCGCGAGGCCGTCATTGACATCGTCGGCGAGGGCGGACTCTTCGGCGAGTCGGCGCTCTACGCCGCCGGCGCGAGAGAGAAGAACGCCGTCACGTTCGAGAACGCGCGCCTGCTGCGGATTCCCGTAGGGGTGTACAGGGAGGGGATGGGCGCGAGCCGCGAGCTTTATGATTGCACCTTCCGCCTGGTCGGTCAACGACTCGCCCGCGCCGAGCGCCGCGTCGCCGACTTCGCGCTCGACGCCATCCCGGCCCGCCTCGACAAGCTCCTCGCCGAACTCTCCGAGCGCTACGGGCGACCCGAGACGGGCGGCGTCCTCATTGACATCGCGCTGCCCCACCGCGAGATCGCCTCCATCGTCGGCTCGACCCGCGAGAGCATCACCGTCCGCTTGAACGCCCTGCGCCGCGCCGGTATCATTGATTTCGTCGACCGCAAAATTCTAATCAAACACCCGGCGGCGACCGCGGCCGTGTGAGAGACGTGAATCGTGAATCGTCAATCGTAAATCGAAAAGGTTGACCGGCGCGCGGCTTACGCCTCACCACCCGCGCCGGGTGTCATTCAACCACGGTTCACGATTGACGATTGACGATTCACGCCTTATGAAGTGCCCGACCTGCCACCAGCCGACCACCTACCAGGACAACCCGTTCCGCCCCTTCTGCTCCGAGCGCTGCAAGCTCATTGACTTCGGCGCGTGGGTCAACGGGGAGTACGGCATGCCCGCCGACGAGCCGGCCCCCTCGCTCGAAGAGGCGGACAAAAACACCGAAACCGCGGAAGACGTTGCGGGGCAGCACCGCGAGCGGCCCTGACGATTGCGGGTTGTGGAATTAAAAAGCAAGGTCTTCTCCTCGTCCGCAACCCGCAATCCGCGTCCCGATGCGTCTCCTTCGAGGGTTCGTGTACAATGTCCGCTCCCGAAGGAGTTGGAACCTGATGCGATCCACGCCCCTCAAAGTTATGTGCCTGGCCGCGCTCGCCGCCGCGTCGGCGTTCACCGCCGCGTGCGAGTTGGACGGCGCGTCGAAGAAGAAGCCGGAGGGCGCTTCGTCAGAGA
>JALZHT010000787.1 GCA_030860645.1 Acidobacteriota bacterium | reverse complement strand
CCCCAGGAGGGCGACGCCCCGAGCCTCGACGTGGAGACGCTCAATCTCGCGCTCAGCATGAGTCTCAAGCCCGAAGCGTCCGGCGCCGTGCCGACCTACGGGGGGGCACATGGCGGGGGCGGCACAGACCTCACCGAGGAGATCGCCGAAGACATGCTCGAACTCCTGCGCCGCGTCAAGTTCATCGAGAGCGCGCACGCCGAGTTGCTCACCAGACTGGAGCGGATGGAGGGGGCGCTGCGCGACACCTCGCGGCAGTTCGCGCTCGAATTCGAGGCGCTCAGGCGAGACCTGCTCGGCGAGCGCAAGGCGATGGGCGCCCTGAGCGTCTGCCACGCGGTGCTGCCGACCCTCGATTCACTCCGCGTCATGTACGCCAGGCTGCACCCGTCGAAGGACTCGCGCACCCGCGCGCAACTCGACGCCTTAATTCAGACGCTCGGCGCGACGCTGCGGGGTCTCGGGTTCTTGGAATTCAACGCCGCGCAAGGCGAGGCGTTCGACCCGGCCTCGATGGAGTGTCTGGGGTTCGCCGAAGGCCAGCCCGGCGTCGTCCTGAGCGCCGCCCGCCCCGGCTACCGGGCGGGCGACGCCATCGTCCGCCCGGCCGGGGTGGTGATCGCCGGCCCGCCGCGCCCGCACACGCAATGATGAGGGAGGAAGCCATGAACGAGAACCTGCACCGCGTCATCGGAATCGACCTGGGGACGACCTACAGCGCCGTCGCGGCCTACAACAAGTTCACCGAGCAGGCCGAGATTATCGCCAACCTCGACGAGTCGAACTCGCCGACGACGCCTTCCGTGGTGAGCCTCGACCCGATGCTGCGCAAGGCCATCGTCGGCCGCGCCGCCAAGCGCAACGTCGCCCTGGATCCGCAGAACACCGTCATCGAGATCAAACGCGAGATGGGCGAAGTCTTCAGCCCGCAGACGCTCGACAAGTTCCAGGCGAGGGGCATCTTCCGGGCCCAGGAGCCCGGCTACGACGGCGACCCCGTCAAAGTCAAATTCAGCGACCACTGGCTGATGCCGCAGGAGATCAGCGCCTTCGTCCTCATGAGGATGAAGGAGGTCGCCGAGCGGGAGATCGGCCACGAGGTGCACGACGCGGTCATCACCGTCCCCGCCTATTTCACCGAGAAGCAGAAGAAGGCGACGCAGGAGGCGGCGCTCCTGGCCGGCCTCTACCCGCGGCAACTCATCCCCGAGCCGACGGCCGCCGCCATCTGCTACGGGCTTGACCAGATGGAACCGACGCGCAAGGTCTACATGGTTTACGACCTCGGCGGCGGCACCTTCGACGTGTCCATCATCAGCGTCGAGGAGCAGAGGATCGAGGTCATCGCCACGTCGGGCGACCCGCGGCTGGGCGGCGGCGACTTCGACGACGCCATCACGGAATGGGCCGTCGAAGAGTTGCGCCGCCAGCACCAGCTCGACGTGAGCAACGACCCCTCCGCCAAAGCTATCATCAAGCTCCACGCCGAGAAGACCAAGATCGAGCTGAGCACCTTCAAGAGCGCGACGCTGCCGCTCCTCGAACTCAGGCCGCAGAAACCGCCCGTCCTCGAACTGACGCAGGAGAAGTTCGAGGAACTGATCGACTCGCTGCTCGACAAATCGCTCAGCTACGTTGACACCGCGATCAAGGTCGCCACGGAAACGAAGGAGGTCAAGCGCGAGGCCATTGACGCCATCCTGCTCGTCGGCGGTTCGAGCAGGATCCCCAAGGTGAAGACGAAGCTGCTGGACTACTTCCAGAGGGACGAGACCTTCGTGCGCGACAACCTCGACCCGGACGCCGTGGTCGCGCGCGGGGCGGCCACCCTGGCTTTGCGCTTCCCCCCCAGCCCGGGGCCGTTCGATGTCACGCGTCTGCCCGACAACGCGCAGGTCAACACCCTCGTCGAGCAGGACCTCAGCCTGAGGCACATCACGGAGCACTCGCTCGGCGTCGGAGTCCAGGAGAACCGCTTTAACAAAATCATCGAGCTGGGGACGAACATCCCCGTGTCGATCACGCGCGACGGCTACACGAACTCCGGGCCGTCCGAGTACGTAGAGGTTCGCGTCTACCAGGGGGAGGGTGATTTCGTCTTCGACAACACGCTCATCGGCGTCCTGCAAATCGGGCCGATGGAGCCGCGGCCCGCCAACGAGCACAAATTCGAGGTCACATTCTCGCTCGACGAAAACGGGCTGCTCTCGATGGACATCCATCACGTCAACGAGGGCAGGAGGTATCACGGGCGCTTCGATCAGAAAACCGGCATCGGCGGGGCCGGGGCGCTGGCCGCCGTCCGCAGCAAGCTCTTGCAAATGTACGCGTCAACCCCGGCCACCGTGACCGCGGCCCCCCCGTATTCGGGGTCGGGCATCTACCCCGGCCAGGGGCAAGCGCCGCCCGCCCCGGCCATCCCGGCGGCTTACGCGACGGCCAGCCCCGGCGCGCCCGCCGGCGGACAGCCTTACGC
>JALZHT010000137.1 GCA_030860645.1 Acidobacteriota bacterium | reverse complement strand
GCCAGGTGGTGCTCACGCCCGAAGGCGGCGGCGTGCGGACGGGCGTCAGGCTGTCGAACGGGCAGGTGCTCGCGCCGCTCGCCTTCAACGGCAGCTACGCGGTCTTCGGCCAGTGCATGAACTTCCGCGGCACGGCTGAGGCGAACATCGCCTTGCGGTTCGACGCGCCGCAGCAGACGCTCTACGGGCAACTGAACGTCGCCGCCGTCACGCTCGAAGGGATGTCGCCGCTGCTAAGCGGCCCCATCACGGCCTTCGTGCAGAACGCCATCAACCAGCGCGTCAACCCCCTGACCTTAATGGGCGGCGAGCAGATTTCGCTCTCCGTCCCCGTCCAGGCCGCCGGCGGCACGCTCCGCGCCCAGGCCACCGACGTCCGCTCCGACATCCAGAACGGCAAACTCCGCCTCCACATCACCTACGACTTCGGCGGCGCGAAGGGCGCGCCGAGATAAAAAAAGTTTCGGGTTGCGGGTTTCGGGTTGCGAGTTAAGACAAGAGGGTTCTTAACTCGAAACTCGAAACTCGCAACCCGAAACTTTTTTATTCCTCCGCGGCGGCGAGGCCCGTGATGGCGGGGCCGTTGAGGACGTGGCCGTCGGTGGGGTCGTAGCGCGAGCCGTGGCACGGGCAGTCCCAGGATTTCTCCTTGTCGTTCCAGGCGACGACGCAGCCGAGGTGGGCGCAGATGGCGGAGTGCTCGTAAAGAGTCCCCTGGTCGTCGCGGTAGACGGCGATTTTCGTCAGGCCCCGCCGCACGACGCCCCCCGTGCCCGGCGCGACCTCGTCGGCCGACTCCACCTCGCCGCCCGTCAGCAAGTCCGCGTACTGCGCCGCGACGTTCAGGTTCTCCTTCGCGTACTCCAGCCCGGCCCGCAAGCTGATGCGCGAGGGGTCGTACAGAGTCGCCCACGTGTTCTCGCGCCCCAGGATTAAATCGCGGATGAGCATGCCGGCGATGGTGCCGTGCGTCATGCCGTTGCCGCTGTCGCCGGTGGCGATGTAGACGTTGTCGGAGTCGAGCGGGTTGCGGCCGATGAAGGCGAGGCCGTCGGTCGGCTCCATCACCTGCCCCGACCAACGGTACTCCACGCGCTCGACCATCGGGAAACGCTCCCGCGTCCACTCTTCCAGACGCCGGAAGCGCTCGTCGAAATCTTCCGCCTGCCCCGTCTTGTGATCCTCGCCGCCGACGATGAGCACGTCGTAAGTCTCCCCGCCGCCGCGCACGGTCTGCAAGCGGACGTAGTGGTACGGGTCGGGCGTGTCCCACAGGAGCATCTTCGGGACGGAGCCTGTGGGCACGCGCGCGCCGATGACGTAAGTCCGGTAGGGGGCCTGCTTCGTGTGGATGGCGACGAGGTCGTTGACCGGCGTGTTGGTGGCGACGACGATTGCGCCGGCCTTCACCGTGTGTCCGTCGGCGGTCGTCACGCGCGCGTTCTCACCACCCATAATCTCTTCGGCGTGCGTACGCGTGTGGAGGCGGCCGCCGCGCCGCCGGAAGGCTTCGCTGAGGCCCGCCATGTACTTGAGGATGTGGAACTGACCCTGGTAAGGGAAGCGGAGCGCCGCGCCGAAGTCGTAGCCGTCGTAAGGCACGCGCTCGACGTACTTGACCTCGGTGAGGCCGGCGCGGTGCGCGGCCCGCAACTCCTCGCCGAGTTGCTCGGTCGAATCGCCCGGCGGCACGAAGAGGTAGCCGTCGAGGCGCTCGAAGTCGCAGTCAATGGCCTCCTCGGTGACAATCTCCTCGATCTGGTCGACGGCCGCCGTGTGGCTCTCGGCGGCGAGGCGCGCGCCGCGCTCGCCGTGCAGCCGCTCCAGCTCGTAGTAGCGGTCGTCGAGCGCGTTGACGAGGTGGGCGGTCGTGCGGCACGTCTCGCCGCCCGCGACGGGGCCGTCGTCTAAGACGACGACCGACTTGCCCTCGCGCGCGAGCAGGTACGCGGTCGTCAGCCCGGCGATCCCCGCGCCGACGACGCAGACGTCCGCGCCCACGTCCCCCCTCAGAGGCTCCCCGGCGGGCACCTCGCCCGTCGCCATCCAGACCGAAGTGGTGCTCCCCGAATCCGTCTCCATGTTCCCTCCTCGAAGAAGTAGTCAGTAGCCAGTAGCCAGTAGAAATATTTTCTCTGCCGAATCGTTCGGGTGAGAGCGCAACTCCCGCCCCCGAAACTACTGGCTACTGACTACTGGCTGCTGGCTACTTTTCCTGAAAGGTAGCACCGGGTCGGTCGCGGCGCAACCGCGTTCGGCCGGGGCGGGGGTTTTACCGAGGCGGCGGGCGGGCTGCTTCTCGGTAGCTCGCCCCCGCCGCGGTGCACGGCGATGACGCGCGCGAGTTAACGCCAGCTCTCGCGGCCGGGAGGACGGGCCGCGGAAAATTATTGACACGCAGTTTAGTAACGCTTAATCTGCGACGGCTCTCGAATAACTCCGCCGGGCGGCGCTCGCTCTGGAAAGCTCTGCCCGAACCCGAACCTCAGTAACAAGGCAAAAAAATGAGACTCGCCCACCTCGCCCGCGTCGCCCTCTCTCTCATGCTCTTAGGCGCGCCTTCCGCGGCGCGTGCGCAAAGGTCAATTATTTCGCCGGCCCCGGGGTACGCCTCCGTCGTCCTCGACCCCGGCTACGAAGGCGAGGATTACAGCGCCAGCGTGGTGCAGGTGCTCAAGGATAAATATCAGTTGAAGCTGACGGGGGCGACCGAGAGGCCCCGTTTCGAGTGGGTTGCCCTCGACCCCATGCCCCTCGGGCTAACCGTCGACTCGGCGACCGGGCAAATCTTCGGCACGCTCGCCAGGTCCCGCCCCCAGCCTTACCGGTTCCGCCTCCACGTCCTCGACAGGTCGGTTCCCAACCCGTCGCCCCTGAAGCTCCAACTCAGCTTGAAGGTCGCGCGCGGCCCGCGGCCGGGCAAGGCCCCCACGCTTGAGCCGATCAGCGCGCCCACCGAGGCGGCCGCCCCCGCCCACGAAGAAAACGGGGCCGGCAACGGGGCCGGCGGCGGGACGGGCGGCCATCAGGAGGCTGGCCCGGGTCGCGCCGCCGCGGGCGGCGGCGATGTCGAGATTCACGCCGTCGAGCCGAAGCCACGTACGACCCTGGCGATGACGATCAAGAACCCGTCAATCCGGCAGGTGGAAGTTCTCGCCAAGACTAAGGACGGGAAGCTGATTGACAGGGCGCTGACGCCTGCGGATCTCGCCAGGGGCGAGGCCCAGACCTTCGTCACCGTCAAGCTCGAAGAAGGGGACAACACGCTGGAGGTGAGGAACGCCGACACGGGGGAGCTTTACGGCACCGTCGCCGCCGCCCTCGGGCAGGCCGGCGGCGCGGCGACTAAACAGAAGGGCGCGGACAAGTCGCCCCCGCCCCCCGAGATCGTACACAGCGGCTTTGTGACCGGGGAGGTGAAAGCCACACCGATCAAGATCAAAGTCGAAGACCAGGAGATCAGTTCCGTCCGGATCAAGGTTCAGTCGAAGACGGGCGACGCCGTGGCTGATTTGCCGGGCCAGCCCGAACCCCTCAAGCTGAACCGGGGCCAGAACGAGTACGTCGTGGTCATCCCCCTCGCCGACCCCGGCTCGACGCTCGTGACCGTCAGCGACGCGGTCAACCCCAAAAAGACGTCGAAGCCGCTTGAGATTAAGCGCGCCGAGCCTTCCGAGGTGCCGCGGGTCGAGGTCTGGTCGAGCCGCCTGGTCAACAAGGAAGTCACGTCCGCCCCCCTGCAAATCAAAGTCAACGACCCGAAGATTCGCAAACTCAACGTCGTCGTCACCCCGAGGGACGCGAAGAAACTTTCGGAGGTGGCGTATTGGGATGTTCTCGACATCGGGCGCGCCGGGGAGGACATCCTGAAGGTGATAGGGCTGCCCTCCGACGACGAGATCAAGGTCAGGCTTTACGACGTGAGCGACCTGCCTGAGCTTAAAAAGGACGAAATCCCGAGCGACACCCACTTGATCCCGGGGGGGACGCTGGATATCACGCGCCGCGCGGGCGGCTCGCCGGCCTCGACGATTGTCACCAACAGCCTGAACACGCGCGCCATCATCGGCTTCGAGCAGGCGGGCGCCAGTTCCGCCGACAGCAAGTCCGAGCCGTTCCTCGATTTTTTCTTCACCGCCCCGATGCGTTTTAAGCCGAAGGACGACGCGCTGCCGCGCGTCTCGACGTGGGGGCAGGTGCGCCTCGCCGCCGTCCCGCAGCAGGTCTCGACCTTCGGCACTTTCGCCACCAGCTTCGTCAGCCCGCTGGCGGAAAACAGGTTGACCCAACTGGTTCAGGGTTTCGACTTCATGGCCGGGCTGGAGGTGCGGGTGTTCGGCACCAACAAGCCTTACGTGAGCCTCATCCCCGGCGTCAAGAATCAGACGTTCTTTAACATCGTGGGCGGGGGCGGGGCCATCAGCCCGCTCTCGGCGCGGGCCAACCGCGAGGCGGCCGAAATCCTCGCCGTGCCCGCCGAGGGCAGCCCCCAGCGGGAACTCTTCATAGAGCGCTACGGCGCGGCGGCGGCGGGAAAGAAATATATCGCCCTCGTCTTCCCCGAAAGGGATCGCTTCCTCCGCCAGTTCTACGGCGGCGTCAGGTTTAAGACCTTCTACTACGACGACGAGGGGGCGCTCATCAACCGCTTCCCCGCCATCTTCGACATCATGGTCGGGCAGAACGAGGCCGTGACGGGCGGGCGTTTGCAGTCGGACGTGACGGACGAGAAGGGGCGGCTGATCGGGCAGAAGCGCCGGTACGTGCTGCGGCTCGAAGCCTTCTACCCCTTCCCCATCAGGGAAGCGAATTTCCTCTACCTGTACGGCACGGCGATGATGAAGATCGGGGCCGGGGGCGTCAAGATCGACACGCCGCTGTTCCTCAACAGGGCCCCCGGGGAAGTGTCGTTGACCGACAACGACGTGTTTATCGCGCCGACTTTGCAGACGAACCGGGATTACTACCGGTTCGGGGTGGGCGTGAACCTGACGGAGTTGTTTAACCGCAGGCCGCCCACCGAGCGGCGTTGACGGGCGGCCGACACCTCCCCGCTGAAATTTTCCGTGAAGGGGAGGGCGGCCTCGTCGGGGGGGGCCGCGGGTTGAAAGCTCGCCGACCGTCGGTCGGGTGAGCCGCGCGTAACGATGAAACGCAGAGGGCGCGGGGTCAGCACAGGCGGCACGGGGAAGAAGGTTTTCTCTGTGCCGCCTGTGCTGACCCCGCGCCCTCTGCGTTGAGATGAGGCCGCGCCGCGCTCAAGCGGCGGCGGTGGAACTCACGCCCGCGCTAACCCGCCCGCCTGCGGGGCGCTTTCGCCCGCCCCTTCGCCGCGCCGGCCTTCTTCGCGGAACCCTTCTTCGCGTGGCGCTTCCGCCCGCCGTCTTTCTTCGCGGCGCGTGCGCGCGCGGGTTTTTCCGGCAGCCGTTTCCGCTTCGTCTCGTGGAGGTAAGCCGCGAGGTCGAGGCCGAACATCTCTTTGATCTTGCCGGAGATGGTCGGGAGCACCGCGTCGGCGAGGCCCGTCAGCTCTCCCATCAGGCGCTGGCCCGCGCCCGGCTCTTCGGCCCGGCGGCGGCCCGGGGCCGGCTCGTCGTCGTCGAAGGCGCGGGCGAGGCCGATGCCGATGAGGATGCCGACCGAGACGGCCCCCGCGCCCCAGACGACCGGGTTGCGCTCGAACTGCTCGCCCCAGTCGAGCACCTCGCCGACGCCCTCGCGCACGGTCTCGACCTGCTCGCGCACCTCCTCGTACTGCTGCGCGACGACCGTCTTAATCTCCGCGACCGTCTCGCTAATCGAGTCGCGCGCCTCCTCCATCTGGCGCTGAAGCTCGCGCTTGCTCGGGGTCTCCCCCGCGCCCCGCCTCGCTTTGCTCATTCGTCCTCCTTCCGCACGGCGCACAAGATACACCACCGCCCACGGCTGCGGAAGCCGGCGAGGCATAAAGTTGCGGGGGGAAGGATTTTTGATTTTCAATTGGGAGAGAGTTGCGGGACTCGCCCCGCCCTTCCAATCGCCAATCAAAAATCAAAAATTCCTCTGACCCGCAACTTAAACGCAACGCGCGTTCAAGATTAACGTCACCTTCAGGACAAACTTTTGGCGTTGAATGAAGGCCGCGGCCGTGCGCCGCGCCGGCGCTGCCGCCCTCGCGGCCGGCAGATTCCAACCCGCCTGAGGCGCGGAGGAGGAGAGCCTATGGAGAGTAAGGCCAAAGCCCTGGGTCATCCGATCCACCAGATGTTGATTCCCTTCCCGTTCGGCCTGCTGGCGACGGCGGTCATCTTCGACATCGTCTACCTCCTGGCGGGCGCGCCGTCAACGAAGATGAGCATGGCGCTCGTCGCCTTCTGGATGATCGCGGCGGGGATCGTCGGCGGGGTCGTCGCCGCGCCGTTCGGCCTCGTTGACTACCTCGCAATTCCGAAGAACACGCGCGCCCGTTCGGTCGGGCTGCTGCACGGGGCGGGCAACGTCGTCGTCCTGCTGCTGTTCGCCGGGAGCCTGCTGCTGCGCTACAACGCGCCGGCCCTCCCGCTCACGCGCCAGCCGGGGACGCTGGCGCTCGTCCTCTCCTTCGCCGGCTTCCTGCTCGCGGGCCTGACGGGCTGGCTCGGCGGCGAGCTGGTCGACCGGCACGCCGTCGGCGTTGACGACGGCGCGCACCTCGACGCGCCCAGCTCGCTCTCCGGCCGCCCCGCGCACGAGCGGGCCGGGGCAAGACAATAAGCAATCGCCGCTGAGGCACAGAGACGCGGGATTGCGGACGCGCGGCCGGGCGCGGGTTGAGTCCGCGTCTCTTCATTTCCAACACAGGGGGCGCAGAGGGCACGGAGTCCACAGAGAAAACCGACTTCTTCTCTGTGGACTCTGTGTGATCCCTGCGCCCTCTGTGTTATCCTGCGCCGCGTCGAAAGCTCAAGTGCCGGGGGTTTCTGCCGCGCTAACCCGCAATCCGCAAGCGACAAGATGCAGACGACGATTTTCATCACGACGCTCGCGCTCCTCCTGCTCCTGCCGCCCATGAGCCAAGTCAGCAACGAACCGAAGCGGCCGCGGGCGCGCGACATCGGGCTTGCACCGGGCGTGCTGCCGCCGGGCCGTTGGAACGCCATCACGGACGTGGAGGGCGTGCGCGTCGGCCACGCGACTTTGATAAAAGGCGAGGACGTGCGGACGGGCGTGACGGCCGTCCTGCCGCACGGCGGGAACCTGTTTCAGGAGAAGGTGCCGGCAGCCGTCTTCGTCGGCAACGGCTTCGGCAAGCTGATGGGTTCGACGCAGATCGAGGAGTTGGGAGAGATCGAGACGCCGATCCTGCTCACGAGCACGCTCAACGTCCCGCGCGCGGCCGACGCGCTGCTCGACTGGGTGTTGGCGACGCCCGGCAACGAGGAGGCGCGCTCGGTCAACGCCGTCGTCGCCGAGACCAACGACGGCTTCCTCAACGACATCCGCGGCCGCCACGTCGGGCGCGCGGAGGTCTTCGCGGCGCTGAAGGGTGCGAAGG
>JALZHT010000786.1 GCA_030860645.1 Acidobacteriota bacterium | reverse complement strand
ACGGGGATGTCGCTCGTCCCGGCCGTGACGACGAGGACGGTGCCGGCCCCGCGCTCCGTGCGGTCGCGCCAGACGCGGATGAGGCGGGCCGACTCGTGCCACTCGGCCTCGGTGCAGACGTTGCGCGCCTCGCCGTAGGTGTCGGCGTCGGTGCGCGTGACGAGCACGTTGGGCGCGCGCGCCGTCAGCCGCTCGAACACGTCGAGCACCTGCCGCCGCGTCTTGCCCGCGCCGAAGACGACCTCGGGGAAGCCTTGCCGCGCCGCCCGCGCGTGGTCTACGCGCGAGTGGCCGATGTCCTCGAAGTGCAACTCGCCGATGCGCCGCGCCGCCTCGCGCTCGTCCATCTCCCCGCCCTTGTAAGAGCGCAGCAGCCTCTCCAGTTCCAGCAAGTCCATCGCGTCCTTCGGACAGTTTCGAGTTTAAAGTTTCGAGTTTCGAGTTCAAGACGGGTTCTCAATTCGGAACCTGGAACTCGTAACTCGAAACTTAATAATTGAGCGGGCATTCTAGCATTCGCGCGCCGCGCGCCCGAAACGCGCCCCGCTTGCCCGCGGCGGCGGCGAACCGTAAGATGCCGTGAGTAGATGTCGGATGTCGGATGCCGGATGTCAGTTAAAGACGCCTCCGGCATCCGGCATCCGGCATCCGGCATCTGTTCCTATGGAACTGACCGTCGCCATCACCGGCGCTTCCGGCACCATCTACGCGCACCGCGCGCTGCGGCACATGGCGGCGAGCGGCGCGGTCGAGCGCATCAACCTCGTCACCTCGGCGACGGCGCTCGTCGTGGCGCGCGTCGAGATGGGGGCGAAGCTGGCGGAGGGCGACGTGCGCTCGGTCAACGAGTGGTTGGGGCTGCCCGCCGACTCGAAGCTCGTCCGGTGGCACCGGCTCGACAACCTGGCCGCGCCGCCCGCCTCGGGGTCGCACCCGCAGGCGGGGATGGTCGTCGTGCCGTGCTCGATGGGCACGCTCGGCGCGGTGGCGTCGGGGGCGGGGACGAACCTGATCCACCGCGCGGCCGACGTGACTCTGAAGGAGGGGCGCAGGCTCGTGCTCGTCGTGCGCGAGACGCCCTACAACGCGATCCACCTGGAGAACATGCTGCGCCTCGACCGCGCCGGCGCGCGCGTCCTCCCGGCCAGCCCCGGCTTCTACCACCGCCCGCGCACCATCGAACAACTCGTTGACCACCTCGTCTTCCGCGTCCTCGACCAGTTCGGCATCCCGCACCCGACGGGCACGCAGTGGAAGGGAGAAGAGCCGTGAATCGTCAATCGAAAAAGCAGACGGCCGCTCGGCCCGCGATTCGTGGCTCAACCCCGACGACATTCGACGACGATTCACGATTGACGATTCACGATTCACGGCTTTTATGGATTGGCACAAAGGCGAATACACGATTAGCGACGACCGCGGGCGGCTCGACCTCGGCGTGATTCACCGCTTTATCAGCGAGGAGAGCTACTGGGGGCAGGGCCGCGACGTTGAGGTCGTGCGGCGCTCGGTGGAGAACTCTCTGCCGTTCGGCGTCTACCGCGGCGAGGAGATGGTCGGGTTCGCGCGCGTCGTCACCGACTACGCGACGTTCGCGTGGGTGGCCGACGTGTTCATCGTCGAAAGCCACCGCGGGCGCGGGCTGTCGAAGTGGCTGATGGAGGTCATGCTCGCGCACCCGGAGTTGCAGGGCTTCCGCCGCTGGGTGCTGGCGACGAAGGACGCGCACGGCCTCTACCGCCAGTTCGGCTTCCAGGACTTGAAGCGGCCCGAGCGCTGGATGGAGCGGCCCGACCCGCAGATGCGGGAGTCGCCCGACTACTGGGAGAACCGCTGAGGGATTTTAGATTTTAGATTTGCGATTTTCGATTTAAAGAGCGAGTGGCTTCCGCCTCCCGGTCGCAAATCAAAAATCGCAAATCTAAAATTCGCAGAGTGCGACGGCGCGCCCGACGGCGTGGCAATTTGCCAGTGGCGCGGCCGGAGTTTTGCAGGCTTTCTGGACGGCCCGGGGCCGGCCCGGGGTTTGCTTCCCGCGAATTCTGAGATGGCGACCGCAGCCCGCAACATCCGCACGACGCTCGAAATGATCAAGATCGAGCACACGCTCTTCGCGCTGCCCTTCGCGCTGTTGGGCGCGGCGCTGGCGGCGCGCGGGCTGCCCTCCTGGTGGCAGTTGCTCTGGATCACGGCGGCGATGGTCGGCGCGCGCTCGGCCGCGATGGCCTTCAACCGCATCGCCGACCGCGACTACGACGCGGCCAACCCGCGCACCCGCGGCCGCGCCCTCCCGGCGGGCCTCCTGTCGCTCCCCTTCGCCTGGGGCTTCACCCTCGCCTCGGCGGCGCTCTTCCTCCTCGCGGCGGCGATGCTCAACCGGCTGGCGCTCGCGCTCGCGCCCGTGGCGCTGGCCTCCGTCCTGCTCTACTCCTACACGAAGCGCTTCACGTCGCTCTCGCACCTCGTCCTCGGCTGGTG
>JALZHT010000785.1 GCA_030860645.1 Acidobacteriota bacterium | reverse complement strand
GGCGGGAGCGGCCCGGGAGCGGCCCGGGCTGTTGTCGGCGGCGGCGTCTGCGCCGGCGAGGCGGCGGCCATCAGCGAGAAGGTCAGGGCGAAGGCTAGGGTCAGGCGCACGACGTTCTAGAATCTCCTACTCCGGTGTGGGGCGAGACTTTTTTTGCAGGCGGCCGCGGCTAGAAAGCGACCTCGCCGCCCACGATCATCTTCGACACGTCGAACTCGAACCTGCTGATCGTGTTCGTGCTGAGGACTTCCGGGTCGAGGGTGAAGATGAGTTTTTTACTCGAAGGCGTCAGCAGCGGCTTACCCTCCGCGTCGTACCTGGCGAAGAAGAAGACGACCTCCTGACCCTGCGCCTTCGACGGCGTGAAGTGGACGAGTTCGCGCCGCTCGCCCTTTTCGTCGGCGAGGCGGACGTGGAGTTTGAGCCTGGCGAGTGGCATCGAGTTGAGCGAGGAGGGCGCGCCGATGCGGCCCCCCGACGGCGGCACGAGTGAGACGGCGTAGTGGTCGGCGCACGGCGGGCACTCGGCCAGCGGCCTGTTCTTCTCGTCGAACTCCGCCCTCTTCCGTTCGCTCATCTCGTCGTACTTCTCCCTGAGCTGGCGGAGCCGCAGCATCGCGCGCCGGACGGGGAGGGCCGAGCGCAACCTGACCGTCCAGAACCTGCCCGGCAGCGCGTACACGTCCCGGTTGAAGGAGAGCGTGCCGCCGGTGAGGCTGCCGGCCGTCTGCGCCCACGGCGACTCGGTCAGCAGCGCCTCCGCCTCCTTGAGCGCCCACTGCTCGAAGGGCTTGTCCGGCGGCCCCGCCTGCGCGCGGGCCGCCGCCGCGGCCGACGACAGGCACAGGGCCGCCGCGAGCCACGCCCGATAAAGCTTCCTCATGCGCGTCATCCTTATAAGTCCGAGTTGGGCGGGGAGGGGTGCGGCCCCGGCTGCTCAGAAGTTTGAAGAGTTGCGGACGCCGCCCTCCTCCGTGCCGTAGAGCGGCGCGTACTCGCCGGCCTCCTCGGCGGCCTTCAGCTCGCGCTTCAGCTCCCCCATCTGGCGCGAGACGGCGCGGAACTCGTCCTCGTCGAACTGCTCCGGCTCGCCCGCGATCTTGAGCGCCGTCTGCATGCGGCGGGCCGCGGCGTTGAGCGCCCTCACGCTCAGACGCTCTTCGTGGACGGCCTCGACGAGCAGGTCGCGCGCGGCGACGACGTTGGCCTCGCTCTCGCAGATCAGGACCATGTCGGAGCCGGCCTCGATGGCGCGCAAAGAAGCCTCGGCCACCGAGAGCGTCTGCACGACCGCGCCCATCTCCATGTCGTCGGTGATGACGAGGCCGTCGAACTTGAGGATCTGGCGGAGCAGGCGCATGACGACGTTGCCGCTGATGGTCGCCGGGTACTGGTGCAGGCCCTCGATGGTCGGCAGGTCGCCCGAGCGGCGGAACCAGGACTGGAGGAACTCGGACACGTCGGGGAAGGCGGCGTGGCTGACCATCACCGACTTCAGGCGCTCGCCCGGCCGGTGGAACATCAAGTCCATGAAGGGCACGAGGTCGCGCTGGAAAATCTCCTCCCAGGTGTGCTGGATGACGGGGAGCCGCCGGTGCGAATCGACCTTCGAGCCGCCGAGGCCGGGGAAGTGCTTGCCGCAGCCGATGACCTTCCCGGCCTGCAAGCCGTCGAGGTACTCGCCCGCGAGGAGCGAGACCAGCTCGGGCTTCGTGCCGAAGGTGCGCGCGCGCAGGCCGTTCTCCTCGTTGTCGCCGGAGAGGTCGAGGACGGGCGCGAAGTTGATGTTGAAGCCGAGCAGCCGGAGCGTCCTCGCCGTGAGGTGCCCGAACTGGCGCGCGAGGTCGGCGCGGGCCGCGTTGCGCACGGCCTTCGCGGAGGGCGCGGCCTCCATGATGTGGCGGAAGCGGTCGACGAGTCCGCCCTCCTGGTCAATGCCGATGAGGGTGTCGGGGCCGGCCGCGTCGCGGATCTGCGCGCTGAGGTGGGCGACCTGCGCCGCCGACTCGATGTTGCGCCCGAAGAGGATGACGCCGCCCGGCCGGACTTCGCGCAGAAGCTCGCGCAGGTGTCGGTCGAGCCGCGTCACCCCCAGCCCGACGAACAGCAGCCGCCCGGCCTTGTGCTCGACCGGCTCGTCATTCCCCAGAACGTCTCCCGGCAACATCGAAACCTTAACTCCCGAAGCGGATTGTGACTGCACTCCAGCTTAACCCTATGCGCGGGGGCGCGCAACCGAACGGGCGCGGGAGGCGCGCCGGGCGCGCTCTGTTATACTTTTCGGCGGATGACGTTCGAAGCCGCACAGGAAATTCTCACGCCGTCGGCGCTCGCGGCCGAAGTCAAGCGCCGCGCGCGCGCGCTGGGCTTCCACAAGGTCGGCGTGGCGCGCGCCGGGCCGCTTGAGGAGGAGCGCGCGCGGCTCGAAGAGTGGCTGCGCAGGGGCTACCACGGCGAGATGCGCTGGATGGAGCGCGAC
>JALZHT010000136.1 GCA_030860645.1 Acidobacteriota bacterium | reverse complement strand
GGGCGGCGATGCGCAAGCTCATCCACTTAGCCTATGGGGTGCTCAAGACAGGTAAGCCCTTCGACCCGGAGTGGGGAAAATCTGCTTGACAACCAACACAGTATCTCACCCGCGCCCCTACGCAACGTGCATGAGAGGATTCGTGATGGGGCGTCGGGTGCATGCCGTTGTTAGCTGGCGGGTTGACGCCTACACACTTAACTACCTTCTGCCCGATTAATAATCTCGCTGACTTTTTGCGCTACGTCCTCCTCCGATTGCACACGAACGTATTCAGATTCGAGTTCATCAAAGGAAGCAGAGAAATCCGTAATAGCTACCTGGATGTTGAATACTTCCGATTCTCTTATAGCAGCAACAGGCGGTGAGACTGGAGCCAGAGCATCATCTAAAGGCGTTATACCTTTCAGGGCTAACACAGCTTGCCGTCCTATGAGGGCGTCACGCAATTTACGCATGGACTCTTGGATTTCAGATAATCGCTGAGCCAATTCTTCAATGTCTGGTACGCTTCCTAACACCCGACGCTGCTCATCCAGCTTCTTGGTAAGCCCGTTAGCATTATTCTGGACTTCCTCGATTGTTTTTAAATGAGCATCAATCTGCTCATATGAGAATCTATCGGTATTGGAAATAAAAGGCGCAAGTTTGTTTTGCAGGCGCACCGTTTCAATTTCTATGGATTTGGCGCTATAGCGAGCATGTTGTCGTTTAAGAGTTTGGATACTGGCACTAAGCGTCTCACGAACCTGTTCCCACTTTTCGCCACTACTTTGTTTCGCGCGATCTAGAACTGCTTTAACCTTCTGCTCACGCCCAGATAATTCAGAGATTCTCCGCTTAATGATATTTTCTTTGTGCACTAAACTTTCTGGGTGTGGGGTCTTACGGCTTTCAACATGACGCTCACCTGTTTTTTGAGACCTATCAGTTAACGCTTTAGAAATTGCGCCGCTTATCCCACCAAAGAAAAACACGAATATCAAGCCGACAGGTAATGCACAGCAAATAACGCCTCCGATACCCGCTTGTGACCCGAAATACAGCGCAGGGATAAGGAGACATGCGAGAACCGTTAGGGTAATGAGAAAGGAGTAATCATCCGGCTTAACCGTCAATGATTCCAGCGGATGCAAGACCCCGCAATTAGCGCAACGCTCATCTTTAGGGGTTACATTGAACCCACAATTAACGCATTTACGATATTCCATAATCACCTTTGCTTCCCGAGAAGAAGCCATCTAACGCAGAATTCAGCGGCGAGCGCGCACCCGACCTCCACGAGAGCCGCCGTGGCGCGCGAGTCCGCTGCAATGGCGTGTTAAATGGCGGCGCGCCTCACAGCCGCGAGCGCCTTCTCTTCTTAATCCTTGCGCCCTGATCCAACCGGCATCTCCGACCAGGGGGCTTAATCACACAAGAGTCGGCGGATTCGACCGGCGCGAGCGGCGCGTCGGACGCCACGAAGTCTCGCATGCAGCTTTCAACTCCCGGCGCGACATTTAACGCATAGTAGACGTACTACTAGCCGCCGTTAAATACGCCGAAACGGGCGTATTTACTTTTATCCCGGACTACTAGCCGCCGCAAAAGACGCCCATCCGGGCGTCTAATCCGGCGCGAGCTTCAAGATCACCAATAAAACCATGTGTGGCGCCGGTGTTATACCGCCCGCGACGGAGCGGATTAGGCCGCCTGCTTGCAAGCGTAAGGGGCAGGCAGGGGAACGATATGCCTATGCGGATGGGCTGTCAATGTCTAAGTGGATTCGTGTTTGCTCTTAATGCTATAAGGACTCTCCCGGCCGAAGCAGCGTCGGTTAGGGTAATATATAGTGGGGCACACCCACGGTCACTCATCAGGCTGTGTTCTAGCTTCCAGCGTTCATACGGGGCGTGGCGGACTCGTCCGCTTTTGCGATGGACAATAGTCCACGCGGGATTCGTCCCATGTCCACTGTCGCAAGATGGCCGGTGACAGCCCGGCACACGCCCCACCACAGTCTATGCGCCCTCTATAAATGACGGGGCCGCGCGGCCCCCACTAGGCACACGCGGCCCCGCGGCACAGCCCGCTTCCCCAAAGCAGGCGTGCGAACGGGAGTGCGGCCTACCCTTCCGCGCCTCCCGTTTCTCTACCCCCTTCGGGCAGCAGGCGTGCCGCTACTGCCGCCAAGCCGCCGATGTCCTGCGGCTTCCTCAAAAACACGTCCGCGCCCGCGCCCCGCGCCGCCGCCTCCACGTCGCTCGCCGAGAGCATGATGATCGGCGTGCGCCGCCTGTGCGGGAGGCTGCGCGCGAGGCGTATCAACTCGACGCCGTTCACCTCATCCGGCAGTTGGTAGTCGAGGATCAGCAAGTCGAAGTGTCCGCCGCCTTCAAGCTCCGCGCAGGCCGATGCGCCGTCGGCGCACAACTCGACGCGCCAGCCTTCAAGCTCTAATGTTTCTCTAACCGCGTCGGCGACCGTGGGATGATCTTCGACGACAAGGATAGTGACGGTCTGCGCCTTCTGGCTGGCGGTGATGCGGCCGGTCTTACGCGGCGCGCGGACGCCGGTGTAGCTCCGGCGCTGGCTTGTGGGAGTCCGCTTGTGCCAGAGGCTCCGGTGGCGGGTCTTGAGGATGTGCGTGAGCCGCTGGCGCGTGACTCCTAATCGCTTCGCGGCGCGCGACAGCTTACCTCCTTCGAGTTCCAACGCCTGCTCTATCAGCCTCCCCTCGTAGGCGAGCACCACGTCCGGCAGCGAGAAGTTTTCGTCCCCCAGTATCGCGTGGGAGACGGAGAGCCGGCGCACGACGATGCGCGCGCACGCCCTGAGCCGTGCTATCTCTTCTGCATCTTGGGTGTTCCTTAGCAGCGTGTCGGCGCGGAGGTAGACGTTGCAAAGCTCGGACTCCGAGATGCGCGCCTCCCCGTGTTCTTCGATGAGAGTAAGGGCCGCCAGCCCCGCGCTGGACGACGCGCCGGAATCCTGGGCGACGTTCAGCGCGTGCCGGAGGACGTGGATAGAGCTGTCATAACTTCTGAGCCTCGACCAGACGACGCCCTGGATGGTTAATGCGTCGGCCAGCAGAGCGGCCTCGCCGCCTTTCTCGAATGTCTTGATCGCTTCGGCCATGACGCTATTCGCCTCCCGATACCGGCGTTCGGCGGCGAGCACGCGGGCGCGCGTTTCCTTCACCTGCGCCAGCAAGCCATCGTCTTTCAGCCGCGTTAAGACTCTCACGGCACGGTCAAGGTATCCGTGCGCGTCGTCGTACCGGCCGAACTCGTAAAGCAGCATGGCGGTATTGTTCAGATTAATGGCCGCGTATCGCTCATGCTTCGCTCGTTCGTAATGGTAAATGGCAGCGGTGTATTCGATTATGGCCCGATCCAGATAGGCGGTATCCCCCTCAGCGCTCGCCAGCTTACCTAAGACTATCGCCATCTGACCGTGCCACCTGCCTTTAATAGCATCATTACACTTCTCAAAGAACGGTTCAGCCTCTTTAAGAACATCAAGGGCGTTGTGATACTTGCCCGTCCAGATTTCGACGGAGGCAAGACGGATTATGATTTTAGCCTTTAGCTCTGTGTCTCTATCTTCTAAGGCATTGAACGCTTCGTTGAGAATCACACGCGCTTCATCGTATGCACCCGCACGCCAATAGCATAGACCGAGTTCATACTGAGCCTCGGAGACCTTGACTCTGCGACCCTGAGACTTGAATTTGCGCAGTGCTTCTGTGAGGAGGTCTTTGGCCTTCTCCTGCGCGTCGGGAATTTGCCGGACGCTGCCGAGCCAGCCGGAGAGCACCCCGCATTGCAGCAGCACTTCGGCGGCGACCGCCGTTGATAGACCTTTTAAGTTAGGACGGCTGCCGATTCCCTGCCACAACTTGCCCAACGCTTCTCTAGCGTCCTCATACTTGCCTATATGGATTAACTCAGCCGCTACCCGACAGCGGAGCAGAGTACGTTCCTCTGTCGTGAGAGTGGGATCGTCTAACTGTTTCAGACGGCTATCTGCTAAATTCATGTGAGGACAGCCTTTCTACCGTATGGGCAAAATCTCTTGCCCATACGTCAACGCCGCCACGTCTACGAGAAGGCGTGGCGGCAGCTTCGGTCAAATCTCACAAAATTGAGAGGAAAAGCGATGCGAAAGGTTATCAGAGCTTCACTGCTAGTACTAGCACTGTCTTGCCCGGCGTATGCGGGTTATATACCCAATAACAGCCCGGACTCGTCAGTGCCGCAACCTACGGCCTCAAGCACTAGCCAAGCGCCGGCGGACGGTCATATCCCGAACGATCAACCCGCCGAGAGCACGGTGACGGATGCCTTGCTGAGCCTGCTGCAAAGCGTGCTGTCGCTGTTCTAAACAGCCGCCGGACTTTGCGGATTCAGGCTGCCGTGAATCAGATCACCGGCGGCCCGGTGTCAGTGTGCTTAATGAGAGCGTCGGGGTGCCGAATGCCCGGCGAGGCGACACTTGCGGCAAGAGATTAGCGACATGCAAGTTTTTAAGCAAGAGGTTTTTAGGGCAAGAAATTTTTCGTTGACGCTCCTGCGGTCGGTCTTTACACTGCGCCTCGCTGGTTTGAGGTCAGGCGATTCAGAGACGGCTTAGGGCGTTCTCCTTTTAGGTTGAGTTACTGCTGAAAGTGTGAAGGGTACGATTTGAGGAAGGGCGCGAGTGGGTTCGTGGCATCGGCGCTCTTTCTCATGTAAGCCGGTAGGCTGTGCGGGTGGGCGTGCGTCTACCGGCTTAAACTTCCTCCGCCTCAGAAGACAGATCGTAATTTAGCAAGCCGGGTGGGCGCGGAAGGTGGGCCGCTTCTCCTGGCAGGGCACGTCTGCGGAAGGGTAGGCGCAGGCTGTGCCACGGGCCGCCGCACTTCAAGATTTAAGGTGCGGCGGCCCATACTAACATGGAGGCAGATAGAGCTTTTATGCTACCCAGCGTGTTCACACCCCTCATCTCTGATGAAGTCGGGCAGTTCGCTGGGCGTGCGTGGCAGTTGTTAGCCGGCCTTAGTCAACCCATTTATGGGTACAAAGTTTCCACCATACTGTTAATTTGTGCTTCTACAGATTCAAGCTGTTCCGGTAATTGATCTTTCAACCCTAACGGTATTGCGTAATGCTCTTTTGGGCGAAACCGTCTGCTTTTTTCTAGGTAATTAGGGAGAAAAGTAACCAGCGTCATAAGCTAAGTACGCATGGTTACAGCCAGATCGAGCCATTCCTCTTGTGCGGCCAACTTTCTGCGGGGCAGGAAGTGCATCTTCTGCGGCTCTTTCAAAGTCTGCCGCACGGCTCGGCGCTACCTTGAGTGCCAGCGATGCGAGCGCCAGAAGTCTCTCGCCCAGTTGCGGCGCGAGTTGGAGATCATCAAAGGCTTTTACCAGCAGGCCCCGGCTTACCGCCTGGCGACCGACCTCAAGGCGGACCGGAAGACGGTCTCGCGCGTCTACCAACACCTGCGAGAATGTCTTTCCCACACGGCCGAGCTTGAGGCCGGCCGACTGCGCGGCGAGATCGAACTCGATGAGGCTTACTTCGGGGGCCGGCGCAAAGGCAAGCGCGGGCGCGGCGCGGCCGGTAAGAGCCTCGTTTTCGGGCTGTTGGAGCGCGGGGGCGTGTCTACACGAAGGTCGTCGAGAACGTCAGCGCGGCCGAGTTGATGCAGCACATCCGCGCCCAGACGCGCAAAGGCTCGGTCTACTACACGGACAGCTCCCGCGGCTACCAATCGCTGAGGAGGTACGGTAAGCATCACACGCTGGACCACTCGAAGTCCTACGTGGACAAGAAGACGAAGAACCACATCAACGGCATCGAAGGGTTCTGGAGCTACGCCAAACACATCTTGTATAACTACCGGGGGGTGTCAAAATATCACTCCCCGATGTACTTGAAAGAGATCGAGTACAGGTTCAATCACCGCGGGGAGAATCTCTATAAGCAGTTCATCAAGCTCTACTTTGGTTACGATTCTCCCTAATTACCTAACTTTAATGCACCCGGCACGACTCGAACGTGCGACCTTCTGATTCGTAGTCAGACGCTCTATCCAACTGAGCTACGGGTGCGAAACTCTCTGTGAGAAAGAGTTTACGGGCGGCCATAGGGAGTGTCAAGCGGGCGTACGGGCGGGCAACTTTGGCCCTTTTGATTCGTAGTCAGACGCCTTTCCAGGTGCCCCGGTCAGCGCGCGTAGTAGCCGGGGCGGGAGCGGGCGATGGCTTCGGCGCGGCTGACTTCGACGTTGATGGCGCGCCAGCTCCCGTCGCGGGGGCGCGCGCTGGAGGACTGGTAGACGATGCTGTAGAGCGTGCGCATGTCGGCGGCCACCTCGGCGTAGAGGCGGCCGATGTCCTCGATCCGGTTGATCTGGTGGAGGCGGCCGCCGGTGCGGTTGGCGAGGCTCGTCATGCGCGCGCGCGCCGAGGCGTAGACGGCGGCCTGCTGCGGCGAGAGCGAAGGGAGCCGGCGCGGGTCGCCCGAGGGCAGCGCGAGCGGGTAGATGGTCACGCCCTGGCCGTCGGCCGCGTCGAGCACGTCGCGCAGGGACGCGCTCTCCTCGGGCTTGACGGCGGCGACGGCCTCCTCGTTGGTCGTGGCCTGCGCGGTGGCCCGGCGGTCGAGGTTGCTCGCGTCCGTGTCGACGCCGTCCGTCAGCACGACGACGGCCTTGCGCCGCTTGCCCTCTTTGGCGAGCAGGCCGAGCGAATACTTGAGCGCCTGGTAGAGGTTCGTGTCGCCGCGCAGGTTCGGGATGTCGGTGATGGCGAAGGCGATCTTCTTGCGGTCGACCGTGAACCCGACGCGCGTGTCTGCCTTGTCGTTGAAGGCGACGACGGCGACGCGGTCTTCAGGCCCGAGCGCGTCCACGAAGCGCAGGGCCGACTGCTTGAGCGTCTGGCGGAAGTTGAGCGTCGAGCCGGACACGTCGAGCAGCAGGACGAGGCTGAAGGGGGCGGAGGCCGGCTCGAAGCTGACGATCTGCTGGCGCACGCCGTCCTCGTAGACCGCGAAGTCCTGGCGCGACAGGTCGGTGATGGCCGAGCCGCGGCGGCGGTCGGCGACGCCGACGTTGAGGATCACGAGGTTCGTGTCGACGCGCACCGTCTCCTCGTCGTCCTGCGCCGGCGGCTGCTGCGCGCGCGCGCCGCCCGCGCCCGCGAGGCAGAGGGCGCAGAGGACGGCGAGGCGGACGAGATTCCGTAAATTGTCCGGGAGAATGCTCGAAGCAATCATCACTAAAAATTTTTCCGACGCGGGTTAGTATGCCGAAGCGCGCCGCGCGTGCGCAAGCGCCGCCGAGTCGGCGTCACGGCCCGGTAGACAGCCCGGAAAATAAAGAAAGCGCGCCGCCCGCACCCCGCGACCCGGCCGGCGGCCGGGTTGTTTGGGTGCGTCGGGTGGGAGGAGGGTTCCCGTGGATCCCGCCGCGCCCTCATTATGGCCGACCCACGGGCCGGCCGCGTCCCCGATTCAGGTATTTCAGCGCCCGCCGAGGCAGGTAAAGGATTTC
>JALZHT010000135.1 GCA_030860645.1 Acidobacteriota bacterium | reverse complement strand
CCGCCAGCGTCGCCGGGCCGCCCTTCCTCCCCTTGTCGGCGGTGATGGTCGTGCCCGGCTTGGCCGGCTTCGCCTTCGACTGCTCGACCTTCTTCTTCATCGCGATGAACGTCTCCATGTCGACCAGGTATCTGGTGTGCGGCGGGGGCCGCCTGACGTTGGCCGCCGGCGTGCCGAGGCCGGCGGCCTCCTCCGGTGAGAGGGTTGGCAGCCGCCCGACGTTCAAGTCCGCGCCCTTGCCTGACTTTCCCTCCATGGCTCGCTCCTTGTGCCGCGTCTCGGCGGCGGGGAACCGCGTCGCCGACGCGGCGGCCCTCGACGGGCGGCCCGTCTTGGAAGATTTCTTGCCGCTCTTTCGCGCGGCGGGTTTGGTCGGTTTAGTCATGTCCGGTCTCCTCTATCCGTTGTGCTCCCGGTGGGCGGGGTCTTCCTGCGCGTGGCTTCCGTCAGGAGGTGAGTCGTTACTTTCGGCCCGCTCCTTCATCCTTCTGTATTGCTCATCGGTGACGGGGCGGCCGATGGGCACGGCCTCGGCGCGCGAGGGGCGCTCGGCCGCGGCGGCCTCGTCGTCGCTCAGGTCGGACGGGTTGAAATCTTTCCCCGCGGGCGCGCTCCCGCCGCCCCCGGTCACGAAATCCGGTTGCTCGTCTCTGTCTTCCTTCATGGGCGTGGCTCCTTGCGGTCTCGGCTGGGGGCGGCGTGGGGGAAGCCGGGCATTCCGGCTCAGACTCTGGCAGGCGGCGTGGGAGGGGGAACGACTGCGGGCGCGCGGGAAACATTTTGTTAGGGCGCGCAATATATCACACGGACGAACCGCCGTGTAGAAGACGGCGGCCGGGGCGACGCGCGGGCGCGCCGGGGCGGGCCGGAATTGGAGCGCGTCGCGGGTGCGTGCTAATATCCGTCTCACTGTTGTTCCCCCAGGTTATTGCCGGACGGTTCGCGGGAGCGCGGCGGGCGGGTCGCGTCCGCAGTCGCTTCGCGGCGGGCCGCCGCCGTTCGGCGGCGCGCGGTCGGACGAACTGAAGCACGATATTCGAGTTGAGGAAAGGGGACTGGAGACGCGATGGCACAGAGTGGCGCAGCCGAGAGCAACACTTTAGAGCAGATTTTGGGGACGCTGGCGGAGTTCGAGCCGGTCGAGTTGCCGTTCATCAGTCTGTATTTGAACGCGCAGGCCAACGAGCACGGGCGGACGGACTTCGACCGCTTCCTGCGGAAGGAGTTCAGCGAGCGCGCCAAGACCTTCCCGGCGAGCAGCCCCGCCCGCCAGAGCTTCGAGCGCGACGCGGAGAGGATTAGGGAGTACCTGGACAAGGAGCTGCGGCCCGAGACCAACGGCGTCGCCGTCTTCGCCTGCGCCGGGGCCGACGACTTCTTCCAGGCCGTCCAGCTCGAAGCGCCCATCGAGCACCACCGGCTCTACATCTACAACCAGCCGCACCTCTACCCGCTCGCGCGCCTCCTCGACCAGTACCCGCGCTACGCCGTCCTCGTCGCCGACACCAACCGCGCCCGCCTCTTCGTCTTCGCGCGCGGCAAGGCCGTAGACCGCGACGAGGTCGTCAACGTCAAGACGCGGCGGTCGCAGGCCGGCGGCTGGGCGCAGTCGCGCTACCAGCGCCACATGGACAACTACCACCAGCAGCACGCGAAGGAACTCGCCGACGTGCTCGAACGGGTCGTGCGCGAGGACAACGTCGAGCACATCATCCTCTCCGGCGACGAGCAGATCATCCCGCTGCTCAAGGCCGAGTTCCCGAAGGCGGTCGAGGAGAAGATCGTTGACGTGCTGTCGCTCGCCATAGACTCGCCCGAGCACGAAATCCTCGCCGAGTCGATGGAGGCGATGCGCGAGCACGACGCGCAGACGGACGTGGAGAAGGTCGAGCGGCTCTTGAACGAGTACCGCGCGGGGGGCCTCGCCGTCGTCGGGTCGCAGGACACGCTCGAAGCGCTGGCGATGGGGCAGGTCGAGGAGTTGGTCGTCACCGCGCGCCAGCAGCACATCGAGGGCGACGCCGAGGACGTGGCGATCCTCTCGGACACGCTCGAAGAGGTGCCCGAGCCGGTCGTCGCCGGCATTGACGGCGCGGTCACCGAACTCGAAGCCGACTCGGTCGTCGTCGCCGACGACCTCGTCACGCGGGCGCAGCAGACGGGCGCGCGCATCACCTTCGTCGAAGACCCGTCGCTCCTGACCGAGGTCGGCGGCGTCGGAGCCTTCCTGCGCTACCGCCTCGACCCGCCCACGACCGACAGCGCCCCGCAGGGGAAATAAAGATTAAGTTCCGAGTTCCGAGTTTCGAGTTCCGAGTTAAAAGACAAGACGTTCTTTAACTCGAAACTCGCAACCCGCAACTCGAAACTTTTTTGCCCGGGGTCGTCTATTCAATCACGTCGAGCATCGAGCCGCCGCCGCGGGCCTGCGGGGCCGGGGGCGCGCCCATGTCGCTGAGGCGCAGGAGGAGGTTGCCCGGGTTCGAGGCGTAGGCCAGCGCCTCGTCGCGGTTGAGGACGCCGGCGCGGATCATCTTCTCGATGACGCCGTCGAAGGTCTGCATCCCCTCCAGCTCGCCCTGATCCATCGCGTCGACCAGGGTCTTGCCCTCGTGCTCGCCGCGCTCCATGTAGTCGCGCGTGCGCGCCGTGGACTTCAGGATTTCGACGACCGCGGCGCGCCCCCGCCCGTCGGCCCGCGGGACGAGCCGCTGCGAGACGATGAAGCGGAAGCTCTGCGCGAGCCGCGTCCGGATGGCCTGCTCCTCGTTCTTGGGGAAGACGCCGATGATGCGGTCAACGGTCTTCGAGGCGTCAATGGTGTGCAGCGTCGAGAGCACGAGGTGCCCGGTCTCTGCCGCTTCGAGCGCGACCTCGATGGTTTCCCTGTCGCGCATCTCGCCGACGAGGATGACCTTCGGGGCCTGGCGCAGCGCGGCCCGCAGGGCGAGCGCGAAGCTCGGCGTGTCCGCGTGCAGCTCCCGTTGGTGGATGGTCGCTTTCTTGTGCGGGTGGAGGAACTCGATGGGGTCTTCGATGGTCACGATGTGGTAAGCCTTCGACTCGTTGATGAGGTCTATGACGGCGGCCAGCGTCGTGGACTTGCCCGACCCCGTAGGGCCGGTGACGAGCACGAGGCCGTTCTTGAGGCCGGCGATCTCCCTGAGAACTTCCGGCAGGTTGAAGTCGCCCCACTGCGGCGGGTGCGGCGGGATGACGCGCATGACGATGGCGTGCGTGCCGCGCTGTTTGAAGATGTTGACGCGGAAGCGCGAGAGGCCGGGCGCGCTGAAGGAGAGGTCGGCCGAGCCGAACTTGTCGAGGTTCTCGGCGGCCGTCGGGTGGCCGGCCATGATGACCCGAGCGAGCGAGGCGGTGTGCGCCGGCAGGAGCTTTTCGAGGCCGGCGACGGGCACCGGCTGTAGTTCGCCGAGGAGTTCGACCTGCGGCGGGCGGCCCGGCGAGAAGATCAGGTCGCTGACCCGCTCGGAGACGCCGAGCATGCGTTGCAGGACGGCGATAAAGTTCAACGACGGCGCGCCCGCTGGCGGCGCGGGGGCGTTGGTCTGTGGCGTGGTCATTTAGAAATTCAACTCCGATTCGAGAGTAGAGGGCGGAACGGAGGACGGCGACGGGGTTTTCGCCCGCCCCTCCGAACACTTTCCGGCTTCAAAGATGACAGAGTTCAGGAAGTCGGCCTGGGTGAGTGAGGCGGGGCGCTCGGTCGGGGACTGTCTCGGCGGCCGCCGCCCCGTTGCGCCGGGCGGCGAAATTTCAGTAAACAGTTGAGCCGGAAACTTAACTGCCCATGTCATTCGGCTTAGGCGAGGGCAAATCTCAGATCTCCGGTTCGGCCTCCGCGCGCCCCGCCATTTCCCGCGGGGCGGCGCTACTGAGCTATCGTAACACAGAGGAGGGGCCGGCGGGATGCCACGGCCGCCCCTTTTTCCTATTTACGCCTTCGCCCGCCGCCCCCGCGCCCGCGGCGGGCGGGCGACGCCCGACCCTTCGCCCGTATCAAGACCTTTCAGGCCGCCCGGGAGCCCTCAGAACGTGCACTGAATTTTAAATCCTGGTCACGGGCACCGGCCGAGAAGAGGTCGGGGGGACTCAGCGCCCGGACGCCTAACAGGAGAACTATGGGGATCACGGGTACTATCATTCTCACGCCGTAATTTGAGATTTGTGCTAAGGCGATGATGGGCAGTAAGTAGACCGGGATGAAGCTCAGCGCGAATAATTCCCAGAATTTCAAGCACCGCCTTCTCAGCGCGCGCCGGGCAAAGGTGAATGCCCCTCCCCACATGACGAGCCAGTGGGGCCGTAGCCAGTAGAACGGTAATTCCAGAAGCGTGAACCCGCTACAAAATAGAACCCGCCGCGCGTAGAAGGTAGCAACGGCGAATGCGTTTCTGCCGAAGCCCGCCAGCGTCGGAGGCCCTGTGGTGTCGAGGGCGGGTGTCTGCCAATGGGCCTTCATCGTAAAGACCGGTACGCTTAACTGGTTGCCCGCGACGTAGTTTCTGAGGGGTAGCAGTGAGAAGATGACGCCGAACCAGAGGAGAAAGATGAGGGGGTATTTCGTTCGGCGCGGCCGCAGCCGCCAGAAAAGGAGGACGGCGGTGGCCGGGGCCACGAGGACGAGGTTCGGCCGGCTTAGCGCACACAGCCCGAGGGCGGCCCCGGCACAAGCAGTCAGGAACGCGGATTGTGACTCGAAGGCTCTGAGGAGGGTGAGGTAGAAAATCGGCAACAGAAACAGCGTGAGGTTCTCGCTCAGGAGTCTAAACGTGTAGACGAGGTATACGTCCAGAAAGAGAGTGAGGGCCAGCGCCCAGAAGTAGATGGCCCGCGCCGTGATTGACAGGTAAGGCTGGAAGGCGGCGGCCGTCAGCCCGACCGACAAGGCGAGCAGCGCCGCCTGGACGAGGTACACGTGCGTGGAATTCTCTCCGGTCAGGGCGAAAACGGCGGCAATAAAATAGCTATAGAGGAATCCGGCCGGGGCGTAATAGCTGCCCCTCACGGCGGGGAGCGACAGGCCCTCGTGAAGGATGCTGAGGGCATATCGCTTGTAACTTAACCAGTCGTCCCCGGCGGAATTGGCCGCCGTCACGTCGTCAAGAAGAGGGTAGGCGCGCCACGCCCCGATGAGGAGAAGCAGGAAGAGCACGCCGGCGGTGGCAAGAAAAATGCCCCTGGTCGTCGTCGGGAGCAGGGCTAAACTCCGGAGCCTCATAGCAGCGAATGCCGAATCACGGCCGAAAACTCGGGGGAGCGGAAAACCCTAAGAGGCTCGGGGGGCGCGGCGTGTGAGCGGGATAGTTCCGTAAACAGTTGTAACCGAAAAGACACTCCGGGTGCAAACAACCGTGCCCACTCTGGCGTACATCACAGTGACTGCAAGGCGCGGGGCGCTGGCTCGCGGTTTAAGCGTCCGCTCCGCAGACTTCCGTGAAGGGAGGCGCTAGAGGCGATGGCAACATACCGCGACCCCGTGAGGGTTTTCGCCCCGCTGGAAATAATCGAGCGCCTGCTGGAGATTCGCGCGGAGGCGGGCCACACGCCCGCCATCTTCCTGCGCACCTCCGACGACCTCGTGGCCTACTTCGACGCCTACGGCTTCGACGTGTACGCGTTCGCCGACGCCGAGGCCGAGTTCCGCTACGGCCGATACCGCGCGCCGCTCGCGCCCGGCGGCGACCACGCCCACGAATCCCTGACGACGCACTGAACGAACAACAGAGGCTGGATGCTAGAGGCTGGTTAAGACATCACTCTTAACCAGCCTCTAGCATCCAGCCTCTGTTGTTTTACCGCGCCTTGATGATGACGAAGGTCACGTCGTCGCCGGAGCCGCGCCCGCCCGTCCACTCGAAGATGTCGTTGTAGATGAAATCTATCAGCTCGCGGGCGCTCTTGTCGCGGCCCGCGCGGACGGCCTCGACGAGGCGGTGGCGGCCGTACTCCGCGCCGTCGGGGCCGGCGGCCTCGGTCGCGCCGTCCGTGTAGAGCACGAGCGTCTGGCCCGCCTCGATGGGCAGGTAATATTCGTAATAGCGGGTGTCGCGGAACATGCCGAGCGGGAGGCCGCCGCGCTCGATGAAGCGGGCGCGGCCGTCGCGGTCGAGGATGAGCGGCGGGTTGTGGCCGGCGTTGACGAAGGCGAGCGTGCGGTTCGTCGCGTCGAGCATGCCGTAGAAGGCGGTCACGAACTGGTGCGGCTCGATGGTCTCCCACAGGAGGAAGTTGACCTTCGCCATCCCGACGTTCGGCGCGTAGCCGATGCGGATGGCGGCGCGCAAGGAGGCGCGCAGGAAGGCCATCAGGAGCGAGGCCGGGACGCCCTTGCCCGAGACGTCGGCGATGACGAGGCCGAGGTGGTCGTCGTAGACCTTGACGAAGTCGTAGTAGTCGCCCGAGACCTCCTCGGTCGAGAAGTTGTAGGCGCTGATGTCGAAGCCTTCGAGGGCGGGGTCGCCCGGCGGGAGGAGTGAGAGCTGCACCTGGCGGGCGACTTCGAGCTGCGCTTCGAGCCGCTTCTTCTCGACCAGTTGCTCGTGCAGCATCGCCTTCTCGACGATGATCGCCACCTGCGAGGCGAGGAGCATCAGGACTTGCAGGTCGTCCTCGGAGTAGGCGTCCGGGGTGTCGGCTTCGAGGTCAACGACGCCGATCACCTCGTCGTTCGAGATGACGGGCGCGACCATCTCGGAGCGGGTGCCCTTGCGCGCGTTGACGTAGCGCGGGTCGCGCTGCACATCGGGGACGGTGACGGCCTCGCCCGTCTGCGCCACCCAGCCGATCAGCCCCTCGCCGAGCTTGAGCCGCAGCTCCATCAGCTCCTCGATGTCGTAGCCGCGCACGGCCTCGGCGTGGAAGACGAGCGTCGAGCTGCCGCCCTCGCTGAGGTGCGGGTCGCGGCGGATGATGTAGATGCCCGCGGCGTCGTAGGGGAGCAGCGAGTCGAGCGTGTCCATCACCTGCGCCAGCACCTCTTCGAGGTTCAAAGAGCGGCTGATCTTCCGCGTGATCTCAAGCAGCATCCGCAGCTTGTCCGTCGCGGTCAGCCCCGCCGCCGGCGCGTGTGTCTTCGTCGTCTCGTCGGCCATAAGGGGAGGAATTATAGATTGAAAAGTGCAGAATGCAGAGTGCAGAGTGATGAATAAAAAACGGCGTGTCTTTCATCCATCGCGCTGCACTCTGCATTCCGCACCCCCTTCCAGCGCCGCTTCCGTCATCAGCTCGAATTCGAGCGCGGCGGCCGGGCGCTGGCGGAAGAAGTCGTTGACGTCCGAGGGGAGGTCGAGCGAGGCGAGGCGGAGGCCGCGGCGGGCGAACATCTCGGCGTAGCGGCGGGCGGCGCGGCGGCCGGCAGCGTCCGGGTCGAGCGCGGCGACGACGCGGAAGCAAGCGAGCGGCGCGAGCCATTCCTCTTTCAAACCGCCCGCGCCGACTAATCCGACCGCCGCGAAGCTGTGCGCAAGGAGCGTCAAAGTGTCCGTAAAACCTTCTACGATATAGACCAC
>JALZHT010000134.1 GCA_030860645.1 Acidobacteriota bacterium | reverse complement strand
GGCCGGGGCGCGTCCGTCGGCGCTTGCCTCGGCCCGGCGGCGGGCGCAAAATGCGTGGTGAGATTCGCGCGCGGCCGGCTCGGTTGCCTGAGTCCCGGCGGCGCGCCAGACGACCTGAGAGCACGCCTTCCCGCACCAAGAGAGCCGCATGAGCGAAACCGAGACGCCGCCGAGCGAGTCCGCCCCGCGGGGCGAGGAGCACTTGCGCCGCGCCGTCGCCGAGTACGAGGCGCGGCTCAACGAGTTCGCCGAGCTGGCCGCGCGCGTGCGCCACGAGATCAACAACCCGCTGACGGGGCTTATCGGCCAGGCGCAGTTGCTTTTGCGCGAGGAGTTGAGCGCCTCGGCCCGCCGCCGCGTCCAGACCATCGAACAACTCGCCACCCGCATCCGCGACACCGTCGCCGAACTGCGCACCGTCCAGCGCCCGAACCCCGAAGACAACATCAACGAGCCGGCCCCCGACTCGCCGCCGCGCCACTAAAAAGTTTCGGGCCGCGGGTTCCGGGTTCCGGGTTGAAGGGATTTTTGATTTCGGATTTTTGATTGGCGATTGAAGAACCCGAGTGTCCTGTCTTCCAATCAAAAATCAAAAATCGCCAATCTAAAATCTTCTTTTAACCCGAAACCCGGAACCCGCGGCCCGAAACCTCTGTGTGTGATTTAACGGGCGGCCAACTCTTCCTCGCCCGCTTCGACGAGGTAGGGCGTGGCGGCCGGGGGCGGCGGCCGGTCGGCGTCGTCGGAGAGGATGGCCTGCACGACGGGGAGCGAGAGCGTGCGCGCCTTGCGGATGCCGGGCACTTCACGGCCCTTCGCGTAGACGGGGTGGCGGCCGTGCTCCTGGTACCACTCGGCGAGGTTCGCCGTCTTGTGCATCTCCTCGATGATCTGCCGCCAGCCGACGCCGGTGTTGTAGGCGCAGAAAGAAATCTCGCCCTCCTGCGTGCCGTACGGGATGACGCACATCTCGGTGCGGCGGAAGTCGTAGTTAAATAAGTCCTGGAACCACATCCCCTCGACGCAGAGGACGCGCCAGGCGTCCGAGGGGTCTGCGGACTTCTGCGCCTTCATGCGGTCGTTGCGGTCGGAGTTCGAGCTGGTCGAGGACGGCTTGAAGAGGTTGATGATCTGCGAGACGGGGAAGCCCTCGGGGGCGCGCGCGGCGTCGAAGTTGCGCATGATCGCCATGGCGAGCTGCGCCATCGTCAGGCGCTTGCCGCGCGCCGTGTCGGTGATGACCGCCACGTCCTTCATGAACTGCTCGTAGTCGAAGAACTCGAAGAGCGACTTGAACTCGCCCGTGTGGCGGTTCGTGACGATGAGCGTGAAGATGCCGCAGTTCGGGTGGCAGTTGCACGAAGACCAGCCCCACGGCGCGTCCGCCCCTTGCAGCATGTCCATCACCGACGTGAACGCCGAGTAGGACGAGAGCGGGAACCAGTCGCGCAGGGGCTTCAGGCGGCCGCCGAGTTGATTGTCCAAGTCGTGCGCCATGCCGGCGAGCGTGTACCGCTGTTGCAGCCTGACGCTGTCGGGCACGTCCTCGTCGCGGCCCGTGAAGGAGACGGGCTGGAAGGCGATGGTCTGCACCTTGTCGATGTTCTTGGCGGCGAACTCGACGATCTGGCCGATGGCGTCGTTGTTGATGGTGTTGACGATGGTCGTGACCAGAGTCACCTTGATGCCGACCGCGGCCAGATTTTCAATCGCGCGCAGCTTCACGTCGAAGAGGTTGCCGACGCCGCGGTGCTTGTTCTTCTCCTCCGAGACGCCGTCGAACTGGAGGTAGACGCCGTGCATGCCGGCCTCTTTGGCCTGGCGGCAGAACTCGGTGTCCTCGGCGAAGCGGATGCCGTTGGTGGCGGCCAGGATGCGGTAGAAGCCGATCTTCTTGGCGTAGGCGACCGCTTCGAGGAAGTGGGGCGAAAGGGTCGGCTCGCCGCCCGAGAAGAGGATGATGATCTGGCGGCGCGGCTTGAAGGAGACGGCGCGGTCGAGGATGGCCTTCGTGTCCTCGAACGTCGGCTCGTGGACGTAGCCGACCTGGTTGGCGTCCATGAAGCACGGGTTGCACATCATGTTGCAGCGGTTCGTCAGGTCGACGGTCAGGACCGCGCCGCGGCCGAACTTGATGTTCGACGTGCCGTGCTTGTGGACGTGCGAGTCTTCGGCGGCGCGGAAGTCGCGGCCGAAGAAGAGCGACTCGACGCGTTCGAGGAAGCGCGCGTCCGTGGCGAGCGTGTCCTTGAACTCGCCGTGCGTCGGGCAGGTCTTGCGCATGAAGACCTGGCCGCCCTCCTCGTAGATTTCGGCCTTCAGCTCGCCGGGGTGGGCGTGCATGAGGGTTTCGAGCGGCGTCTCGCCGGAGATGACGGCCTCGCGCACCTCCTTGACGCAGCGCGGGCACAAGCTATCGGTCTCGCGCGGGAAGCCGAGCGGCGGCGCGGTGCGCTCGTAGGACTTCAGCAGCGGCCCCGGGGCCCACCGCGGCCGCACGGCCTCGCCCTCGGGCAGGCGCGTGTTGACGGACTGGAACGTCTTCCACGCCACGTCCGACAGACCCGACACCAGCTTCGAGACCCGCACACCGCTGAAGCGGGCCTTCCCCGACTCGCCGCGGCGAAACTGATCACTGAACAAGACTCTCTCCTTCGACGCCGAAATTTAAATGCGCGCGGCGGAGGTAAGCGCCCGGAAACGTCCTGGCGTTTTCCGCCATAAACCAGTAGAGCACCTCATCGGTGCACACCCGAACAGCCGGGATGATAAATGTATCTCCAAATAATCGCAAGACGTTACGGCCCCGCGCCGGGCGGGCGTTGACACGGGGCGCGGGCAGGCGTATAAGCGTGGGCGCATATTTCGTTCGCGGGGGGCGCTTCACCACCCGCATCCTACTTCCGTCAAACCGAACCCCTTGCCGCCGGGCGCACGGGGCCGCCGCCGGCCCCGTGCCCCGACGCTTTCCACGGTATCTCGAACATCATGCTGGCAATCCGACACCGCAGACACGGAAGGTATTTCGAGACGGCTCAGCCCGGGGCGCGCGGGCGTCGGCAGGGAGGTGGCGATGGGTCACTACGATGACGTCCTCGCCGCCCTCCGGGACGGCGAGCTGATCCCGTTCCTCGGCGCGGGCGCCAACCTGTACGGGCGCGACGAGGCCGATAACTTCAAGCTGGGGGCCTACCTGCCGAGCGGCCGGGAGCTCGCCGTTTACCTCGCCGACGAGTTCAGCTACGAGCAGCCCGACCGGAACAACCTCCTCCTGGTGTCGCAATACGCGTCGACGCTGCGCGGCTCCGGGTCGTTCTACCGGAGGCTGGGCGAGGTCTTCGACCGCGAGTACCCCATTAACGGCCTGCACAAGTTCCTCGCCAAAGTGCCCGCCGCCCTGCAACGCCGCGGCTGTCGCTACCAGTACCAGCTCATCATCACCACCAACTACGACGACGTGCTGGAGGAGGCCTTCCGCGAGGTGCACGAGCCTTTCGACCTCGTGACCTACGTGGCGGCGGGGAAGTACCAGGGCAAGTTCCGGCACGTCCCCCACGGGGCGCTGCCGCGCGAGGGCACGGCGCTGCTCCGCCTCGGCGAGATCAAGAAAGCGGACAAGTTTATCGGCAAGCTCCGGGCCATGGCCGACCCGCCCTCGCCGTACCTGCGGGCGCTGCTCGACCCGGGCGTGCGGCGGCTGCTCGACGCCTACGACGGCTCGAACGAGGCGCTCGGGGCGCTCCTCCCGCCCCTCGTTGACGACCTCAACCGGGCGCTGTCCGGCCGCCTCTTCGACGTGACCCACTTCGAGGGCCTGTCGCTGGCCGACGACGTCCGGAAGCTGATTGACGACAAGCCGCAGGGCGGCCAGGCCATGTGCATCAACCGCCTCCTCCTGGAGGAGTCCTACCCGGAGGAGCTGTCGCGGAGCCCGCGGAGCTTCAAGATCATCGAAGACCCGAACACCTACCGCGACCTGCCGTTCGACAACCTGAAGCTGCGGCGCACGGTCATCCTGAAGCTCCACGGGGCGGTGGATCGCGTCGCGGATCGGGAGAGCTTCCCCGCGGAGCTGATCGAAGACAGCTTCGTCATCACCGAGGACGACTACATCACGTACCTCGCCCACACCGACATCTCCAAGCTGGTCCCGGCCCAACTGAAGTCGAAGCTCTCGAACAGCGGCTTCCTCTTCCTCGGCTACGGCCTGCGCGACTGGAACCTGCGCGTCATCATGCACCGGATGTGGGGCGAGCAGAAGCTGAGCTACGCCTCGTGGGCCATCCAGCGCAGCGCCGGGGACATGGAGAAGGAGCTGTGGTCGAAGCGCAACGTGCGCATCATCGAAACGCGCCTCGAAGACTACATCCCCGAGCTGGAGCGGCGGCTCCGCTGACCGGCCCGGGCGTGAGGTGAGAGATGAGCAAGATCGCCCCCCGCGACACCCCCTACAAGGGGCTGGTGCCGTACGACGAGGCCGACGCGCCCTTCTTCTTCGGGCGCGACCCGGAGCGCGAGATCATCACCGCCAACCTGATGGGCTCGCGCCTCACGCTCGTCTACGGGCCGAGCGGCGTCGGCAAAAGCTCGGTGCTGCGCGCCGGCGTCGTCCACCACCTGCGCGGGCTGGCCCGCGAAGAGCTCGCCGCGAGCGGCCGCCCGAAACTCCTCGTCGTCTTCTACAACTCGTGGCGCGACGACCCGCTCGCCGGGCTGCGCGCCCGCGTCCGCGAGCGCGTCGCCGAGGCGCTCGGCTCCGAGCCGCCGCTCTGCGTGCTCCCGGGGGTCTCGCTGGCCGACGAGCTGCAATTGTGGGCCGAGTGCGTGGGCGGCAGGCTCCTGATAGTGCTCGACCAGTTCGAGGAATACTTCCTGTACCCGCAGCGGGAGGGCGAGGGCTCCTTCGCCGAGGAGTTCGCGCACGCCGTCAACCGCCCGGACGTGCGCGCCAACTTCATCATCTCGCTGCGCGAGGACTGGTACGCCAAGCTCGACCGCTTCAAAGTCACCATCCCGAACCTCTTCGACAACTACCTGCGCGTCGGGTGGCTCACGGGCGAGGCGGCGCGCCTCGCCATCGAGCAGCCCGTCGCCAGGTACAACGAACTGCGCAGCAACGGCGAGCCGGAAGTCCGCATCGCCGCCGGCTTCTCGGACAAGGTGCTCGAACAGCTCGGCCGGCTGGCCTACCGGGACGCGCTCGCCGAATCGCCGGGCGGCGAGGCCAGGAGCGCGCCCGCCCCGGCCACCCCGATCCAGACGCCCTACCTCCAGCTCGTGATGACGCAGCTCTGGGCCGAGGCGCTGCGGGCCGAGAAGCACGTCCTGCACCCCGACATGCTGAAAGCGCCGCGCGACCCGGGGAAGGCGGAGACGAGGGCGGAGGAGATCGTTCAGTCACACCTCGACGGCGTGATGGAAGAGCTGAGCCCGGCGGAGCAGGAGATGGCCGCGCGCGCCTTCTACCACCTGGTGACGCCGGGCGGCACCAAGATCGCCCTGAGCATCGGCGACCTCGTGGGCTTCACGTCGGTGGCGAGGGACGAGTTGGAACCCGTCCTCACCAAGCTCTCCAGCAAGGAGATGTCCGTACTCAGCCAGCTCACCCCGCCGCCCAACCAGCCGACCGAAATCCGCTACGAAATCTTCCACGACGTGCTCGCCCCGGCCATCCTCGCCTGGCGCGCGCGCTTCATGCGGGCGAAGGCCGACGCGGAGGTCCAGGCGAAGGCGCGGGCCGAGGCCGAGAAGGCGCTCAAGCGCCAACTGGCCGAGCGCCAGGCCGCCGAGCAGCGGCGCGAGTTGGAGCAGACGAAGGCGCTGGTCGCGGCCGAGCGCGCGCGCGCCGAAGAGCAGACGCGCCGGGTCGCGGCCGAGCGGCAGCGGGCCGACGAACAGCGGCAGCGCGCCGACGACCAAAAGAGGCACGCCCGCCGCCTGTGGGGGATGGTGGCCGGGCTGGCGGCCGGCGCCCTCGTCGCGACGGCGGCCGCGGCCTCCGCGGTCGTGCAACGCCAGCGCGCCATCAAGAGCGAGTCCCTCGCGCAGACGAAAGCGGAGGAGGCTTTAAAGAAGGGTCAGGAGGCGGTCGAATACGCGAGGCAGTCTGAGGATTTGCGGAAGGAGGCCGCGGCGTTACAGGCGGAGGCGGCCCAGTTGAAGGCGGAGGCGGAAACCGCCCAGCGGAAGGCCGCGGAGCAGGAGCGGCGCGCCCACGAGCTTCTCGCGAAGGCTAACGAGGCGGAGGCGCAGGCCGACCGGGCGCGGGCGCAGGCCGTCAGGGCGCAGGCGGAGGCGAAAATGGAGCGCGGGCGGGTCGAGCAGGCGAAGAAGGAGGCCGTCGAGGCTCAGAGGCAGGCGTACAAGTCAAAGATCGCCGCCGGCCTTTCCCAGTTGGCCGCCCAAAGCTACCTGGCGAGGGCCGAGGAGGCGGAGGGTCGTGCCAAGAACGCGAGAGACGCGGGCCTGATCATCCTGGAGGCGCTTAACGAGGGGACGAAGGAGTCGTTGAAGGGGCTTGAGGATAAGGTGCTCGAGAGCCTGAGCGGCCCGGACTACATGGCCGAACGGGCTTCCGCGCTCAGGCTCATCGGCGGACGTTACGCCGCCCTGCGTGAGCCGGCCGAGGCGCAGAGGTTCTACCAGATGGCGCTGGAGTTGTACCAGTCCCTACCCGGGCGCAGCGCCGAAGCCGCCACCGTCCACACGGGCCTGGCCGAAATCTATAGCCGGTCGAGGTCGCCCGAGGAGAAGGCGAAAGCGGAGTCGTCCTACAGGGACGCGGCGGCCGCTTACGGGGCGGCGGGCGAGCGCGACAAGGAGGCCGACGCGCGCCAGAAGCTCGCCCATTTCCTCTTCAGGCAGCCAAACGAAACGATGAAGAGTCGGGCCTTTGACGAGGTCAAAGCGGCGGTGGCGCTGTACCGGCCCCCCCATGACCGTGACTACCGCAAAGAAGCGGCCATGCTTGAAGAGTTCGGCGCGCTCTATGATTCCACGACCGAAAGAGAGGACGAGCTGAAGGCCGTCCAATTCTACAAACAGGCGGCCGAGGCTTACGACCAGTTCAACCCCGCGGCGGCCGCCATGGCGCGCGTGCGGGCCGGCGACATTAGTAAGTCAGACGGCACGGCCGAGCCGACGCCGGCGGACAAAGAAGAGGCCGTCGGCCTCTACGAAACCGCCCTCACCTTCTACAGCAAAGACAATAATTATCGCGCCAACGAGATCAGCGTGCTGCGAAAAATCGCGGCGCTCCACCTCAGTCTGGGCAGAAAAGATCAGGCGGCGAGCGTCTACGGTAAAGTCGCCGAGATTAACTTGAAAGCGGGGCGGCTCGTTCCCTACGCGGCCAGTTTGGCCCCCATCATAGAGCTATACGAGGATGACAGCAGCCCGGACGAGACGCGGAAGGCCATCCCGTACTACTGGTGTCAGGTGGAAAGCTACCGCCGGCTGCCCACCCCCCACTGGAACGAGCAGGCGGAGGCGCTCAGGGGCATCAGCGCGATCTACAAGGTGGTAGGCGAAAAGAAGAAGGCGGAGGAGTT
>JALZHT010000784.1 GCA_030860645.1 Acidobacteriota bacterium | reverse complement strand
GGCCGTGATGTCGATCCCGGCGGTCAAGGCCGTCTCGCTCGGCGCGGGCGTGGGGGCGGCCGCGCTGCCCGGCTCGCAGGTGCACGACGAGATCGAGTACGACCCCGACGCGCGGGCCTTCCGCCGCCCGACGAACCGCGCCGGCGGCCTCGAAGGCGGCATCACGAACGGCGAGGAGCTGCGCGTGCGCGGCTACCTCAAGCCCATCTCGACGCTGCGCAAGCCCCTGCGCTCGATTGACCTCGACACCAAGCGGGAGGAGGCGGCCGCCTTCGAGCGCTCGGACGTGACGGCCGTGCCCGCGGCCGGCGTCATCGGCGAGGCGATGGTCGCGCTCACCCTCGCCGCCGCCCTGCGCGACAAGTTCGGCGGCGACAGCCTCCCCGAGATGCGCCGCAACTTCGACGCCTACCGCGAACAGTTGCGGGAATACTGAAAAGCAGTTATCAGTTATCAGTTTTCAGTTGGTTGAGCGAGGCCCGCCTTGACGCCGCAACCTCGCGGCCCGGCGGCAGAAGGTCTTTGCTGAAAACTGATAACTGATAACTGTCTATGGCCGAGATCGAGAACATTCTGGAGCGGCTGGCGGCGGACGAGGGGTTGCGCCGGCGGTTCGTGGACGACCCCTTCGCGCTGGCGCGCGAGCTGGGGCTGTCGGCGACCGAGTCGCGCCAGTTGAAGCGCGCGGCCGCGGCCCGCTTCGACTCTTTCGCCGCGTCGGCGCGCGACCGCCGCCTCGTCGAGATCAGCAAGCTGTTCCCGCTGACGCAGAGGGTTCTGGAGGCGCGCTTCGCCGCGCACCTCAAGCGCTTCATCGCCGAGCACGCGCCCGGCGGCGTCGAGCGCCTCGTCGGCGACGCGCTCGACTTCGCCGCCTACCTCGAAGAGCGCCTGCGCGAGGAGCGCGTCGGGGCGGGCTGGGTGCTCGACCTGCTGCGCTACGAGAAGACGCGCCTGAAGGCCGCAGACCCCGCGCGCCGCTTCGTCGTCGGCTACTTCCGCCACGACATCAGCCGCCTCGTCCGCAGCGTCGCGCGCCGCGAGCACGCGCCGCCGGCCACGGCCCGCCGCCCGACCGTCGCCGTCTGGTGGCGGCCCCGCCGCCGCGGCACCGTCCGCTACGCCGTCTTCAGCACCCCGCAACTGTTCGGGCAGAAAGCGCCGGAACGATGAAAGCCGTGAATCGTCAATCGAAAAACCGCCTTCTACGATTCACGATTGACGGTTTTTAAGTAGAGGGAATGATGAGAGAAGCGGAACGCATCGCCGACCAGTTGCGGCGCGCGCACGAGGGCGGCGCGTGGCACGGCCCGGCGTTGAGGGAGCTTTTGGGCGGCGTGACGGCCGCGCAGGCCGCCGCGCGCCCCGTCGCCGGCGCGCACTGCATCTGGGAACTCGTCCTCCACGTCGAGGCGTGGGAGCGCGTGGCGCTGCGCCGGCTCGGCGGCGACCCGGCCAGGATTTACGACACGGCCGAGGACTGGTCGGGCGTCGCCGCGGGCGACGAGGCCGCCTGGCGTGAAGCCCTCGCCAAACTCTCGGCGACCAACGCGGAACTGCGCGCGGCCGCCGCCGCCCTCGACGACCGCCAACTCGACGAGCCGATTTACGCCGAGATGTCCTCGCGCTACGTCACGCTGCACGGCGTCGTGCAGCACACGCTCTACCACGCCGGCCAGATCGCCGTGCTGAAGAAGGCGCTCGGCCTCCCGACCAACTACGTGCCGCCCACCACCCCGGACGCGACGACACCATGAGCACCGACGACAAACTACTCGTGACGCTGGAGCGCGGCGTCAAGCGCATCACCTTCAACCGGCCCGAGCGGCGCAACGCCGTCGACTTCGAGATGTTCGAGGCGTTCGCCGACGCCGTCGAACAAACGGCCTCGGACGGTACCCGCGTCGTCGTCGTCACGGGCGCAGGCGAAGCCTTCTGCTCGGGCCTCGACCTCTCGATGGTCGCCGCCGGCGACCTCGCCCGGCTCGACGTGGCGGCGACCGTGCGCGAGCTGATCAACCCGCCGATCCTGCGCATGCGCGCGACGAGCGTGCCCTTCATCGCGCGCGTGCACGGCCCCGTCGGCGGCATCGGCTTCAGCTACGTCCTCGCCTCGGACGTGCGCGTCGGCTCGACCGCGGCCACCTTCGGTCAGACCTTCATCCGCGTCGGCCTCATGCCCGACGGCGGCAGCACCTACTTCCTCTCGCGCCTCGTCGGCTACGCACGCGCCTTCGAGCTGATGGCCACCGGCGCGCAGCTCGACGCTCGGCAAGCTCTCGCACTCGGCCTCGTCAACCGCGTCGTCCCACTCGCCGAACTCGACGCGACCGTCGAAGACATCGCCGCGCGCCTCGCCGCCGCCCCTCACCCCTCGCTCGCACGCATCAAGTCCGCGCTCAGCCAATCGGAAGCCGCCGCCCTCGCCGCCGCCCTCGACTTCGAGGCCGAGGGCCAGGCCGACTGCTTCCGCTCGGCCGACTTCC
>JALZHT010000133.1 GCA_030860645.1 Acidobacteriota bacterium | reverse complement strand
CGGTTACGTCAAAGACTTCGCTGACGTAACCGCGGCCCGCTCGCCGCCGCCCGCGGCCCTGTCTCGCCGTCGGGGGCGAATTTACTTCTTCGCCTGCATGTCGCCGAGTTCCTTCTGCGTCGTCTCGATGAGGCGTTGCAACTCGCCCTTCAGCTCGGCGTCGGTCGCCTTCTCGGCGGCCTTCTTGAGCGCGGAGAGGTGCGCCACTTTGAGCGCGTGGTCGGCCGGGACTTTCACGTCCGGCTCGACGCCCGTGCCCTCCCAGTTGGTCTTGGTGATGGGGTTGATGGCGCGGCCCGTCGGGATGAACGCGCCGAAGTGCGGGTGGAGGCGGACGCCGGCGCCGGGGTGTGCGCCGCCGCCCGTCGTCTCGCCGACGATGGTCGCCCGCTTCAGGTTCTTCAGGTTGTAGGAGAACTCCTCCGCGCCCGAGAACGTCCGCTTGCTCGTCAGGACGTACACGTCCTTGCCCGTGTAGCGCTTCCCCGCGACCTCCTTGTGCGTCCAGAACTCCTCGGTGCGTTCGCCCTCGCGCCAGTAGAGGCTGTTGAGGTGGACGGGCTCGGGGCCGAAGAGGTACGAGCAGATGAGCGCGACCATCGCCGGGTTGCCGCCGCCGTTCTTGCGCAGGTCAATGATGAGGGCGTCGGTGTTGGCGAGGAAGTTGAAGGCGGCCGCGACCGTCTCGGCCCCGAGCTTCTCGTCGGTGAAGCCGCGGAAGTCCATGTAGCCGACGTTGCCGGGGAGGCGCTCGACGCGCTCGAAGGCGTGGTTGATGCGGCCGAGGTAGTTTTGGAAGCGCGCCTGCTCCTCGGCCGAAGGCTCCTGCCGCTCGGGGCGCTCGGGGAGCGCCCTGTGCGAGTAGCGCACGCCCAGGTGCTTGTCGCGGCTGACGGCCCGGAGGTCTTCGGTCAGCTTGTCGGCGAACGCCCGGGCGCTCGTGAGCTGGTCGTACTCGCCGCGGCCCGCGCGCTCGCGGATGGCCTGCTCCATCTTGGCCGCCGCCTCGGGGAAGACGTAGCTCTCTTTGAGCCGCTTGAGGACGTTGTCAACGACCTCCTTGCGCGTCGCGGCGTCAATGTTCATGTCGGGCTGCTCGGGCGGCCCCTGCCCGAGGACGGTGTTCGGGTCAACGATCATCAGCGCCGCGAGGAGGGCGAGCGCGTAGAGGGTTCTCGACTTCATGTAGGTCTCCTTGTCAATTCCGCGCCGGCCGGCGGGTTATCTTCAGTCCCTGCGGGGGGCGACCGCCCCCACGTCAGGCTCATGACCGAATTCCAGTTTCGGTCATATTCTACGACGAACTCGTGGATAAGTTCCAGCTTCCGTGTAAATTTCGAGTCCCGGGGAACTTCGTTGCGGGACGCGGGGACGTGATGTAACATCAAGCGCGCGTAAAAGAAGCCGTCAACATCGGGGCCGGAGAGGTGAGGGAGATGAGCGACCTGAGGAACGCGCCTCTGGCGGAGGTGGACCCGCTCGTGAGCCGCGCGGTGGACGACGAGGTGCGGCGTCAGGCCGAGGGGCTGGAACTGATCGCGTCGGAGAACTTCGTCAGCGAAGCCGTGCTCGAAGCGATGGGCTCGGTCTTCACGAACAAGTACGCGGAAGGCTACCCGCGCAAGCGCTACTACGGCGGCTGCGAGTTCAGCGACGTGGTCGAGCAGGCGGCCATTGACCGCGCCAAAGAACTCTTCGGGGCCGACCACGCCAACGTCCAGCCGCACAGCGGCGCGCAGGCCAACATGGCCGTCTACCTCGCGGCCATCAGTTACGGCGACCAAATCCTCGGCATGAACCTCTCGCACGGCGGCCACCTCACGCACGGCCACCCTTTGAACTTCTCCGGCCTCAGCTACAAGGTCGCCGACTACGGCGTCTCGCGCGAGACCGAGCAGATCGACTACGACGAGCTGCAACGCCTCGCCGAAGAGCACCGGCCGAAGCTGATCGTCTGCGGCGCGTCGGCCTACCCGCGCACCATAGACTTCGCGCGCATCGGCGAGATCGCCAGGGGCATTGGCGCGCGCGTGATGGCCGACATCGCGCACATCGCCGGCCCCGTCGCCGCCGGCCTCCACCCCTCGCCCGTGCCGCACGCCGACTACGTCACGACGACGACGCACAAGACCCTGCGCGGCCCGCGCGGCGGCCTCGTCCTGTGCAAGGCCGAGCACCAGCAGGAGGTCGACCGGAAGGTCTTCCCCGGCGTGCAGGGCGGCCCGCTCGTCCACATCATCGCGGGGAAGGCCGTCGCCTTCGGCGAGGCGCTGCGCGAGGATTTCAAAGAGTACCAGCGCCGCACGCTCGCCAACGCCAAAGCCCTCGCCGAGGGGCTGAAGGAGCAGGGCTTCCGCCTCGTCTCGGGCGGGACGGACAACCACCTCGTGCTCGTCGACGTGTTCATGGACGGCCGCGGCGTGACGGGCAAGGTGGCCGAGAAGGCTCTGGAAGCGGCGGGCCTGACGGTCAACAAGAACACCATCCCGTTCGACACGAACAAGCCGTTCGTCGCCTCCGGCATCCGCCTGGGGACGCCGGCGCTGACGACGCGCGGCATGGGCGAGGAGGAGATGCGCCGCGTCGCGCGCCTCATCGCCGACGTGCTGCGCGAGCCGGAGTCCGAGGAGGTGCGCCGCCGCGTGAGCGACGGCGTGCGCGAGTTGGCCGCGCGCTTCCCACTCTACCCGAAGCGCCTGAAAGAGCGCGCGAGCGGCACGGGCGCGGCCGGCGCCGACTGAGATTTCGGGGAGTCGCGGCGGCAGGAAACGGTTTTCAGTTTTCGGTTTTCAGTCGGTTGTTACTTCGTGCCTTCGTGGTGAACCACCCGGGAGGCTCTAACGCTTCGCAGGCCGCGGCATCAGCGGCGGGCCTGTGCAACCCTCGTATGACGCCAACACTTGCCCCGTCCGCGCCACGCGGACGCGCACAAAGGAGAAGACCTCATGTCCAAAAAACCGCCAGTCGGCAACGTTGACCCGTCCGAGCGGACCGGCACGTCCGCGCAGGTAGACCCGTCCGAGGGGACCGACGACGCTCAGGCCGAATCCACCGAGGGGACCGAGTCCGCGCAGGTAGACCCGTCCGAGGACACCGACACCTAATGCCGGCCTGACGACTGCGGAGGACGGATTCGATTTCCGACCTCGGTTGAGCGAAGCATGCCGCCGATTTCGACACAGGGGCGGGGGTAAGAATTAAGAAAGACGCTTCTTAATTCTTACCCCCGCCCCTGTGTCGCAGTAGCCTCCCTCCGCGTCCAACCCCGACCGCGAATCCGCAACCCGAAATACGCGACCCGCGGCCGCCCGAATCCCACGAACCCGGCCCGGTTTGGTGTAAAATAGGCGGGCACTCGGAGCTTGTCGGCCCGCGCCACGGGGCCAGCGGTCGGCGTCACCCGCCCCACCGGTCAGCGAGATTTTATGGAGCAGATTTTCGGCCCCGGCGGCCTCATCGCGCGCGCGCACCCGGAGTACGAGTACCGGCCCGGCCAGGTCGAGATGGCCGCGGCCGTGCTGCGCGCCTTCGAGGAGCGGCGCCACCTCATCGTCGAGGCCGGCACGGGCACGGGGAAGACTCTGGCCTACCTCGTCCCGGCCGTCGCCGCGGCGCTCGAACGCGGCACGCGCGTCGTCATCTCGACGGGGACGAAGAATTTGCAGGAGCAGTTGATGGAGAAGGACATCCCCTTCCTCCAGCGCGTGCTCCCGCGCAAGTTCACCGCCGCCTACCTGAAGGGGCGCGGCAACTACGCCTGCCTCAACCGCGTCAAGCGGGCCGAGACGACGCCCATCCTCGAAGGTCTGGACGACGTAGACTACTTCGACGAGGTGCGCCGCTGGGCGCGCGAGTCGGCGACGGGCGACCGGGCGGAGTTGACCGAGCTGCCCGAAAACCTCTCCTTCTGGCGGCACATAGACGCGCGCGGCGAGACCTGCCTCGGCCAGAAGTGCCCCGACTACGACGCCTGCTTCATCACGCGGATGCGCCAGCGCGCCTCGGACGCCGACATCGTCATCGTCAACCACCACCTCTTCTTCGCCGACCTCAGCTTACGCGGCGGCGAGTACGGCCAGGTCATCCCCGACTACTCGGCCGTCATCTTCGACGAGGCGCACCAGATCGAGGACGTGGCCGCCGAGTACTTCGGCTTCCAGGTGTCGAGCTACCAAATCGAGGACTTGCTGCGCGACCTCTCGATGCTCCCCGTCACTGATTCGGGATTGAACCGCGAGCTAACGCGCGCCGGCAACCGCGTCTCGCGCTTCGCCGAGCAGTTCTGGCTCGGCTTCCGCGACGCGCGCGGCGAGGAGGGGCGCGGGCCGCTCGTGCCCGGCACGTTCGCGCGCAAGAACCGCGCCGGCGAGGTCGAGGCGACGCCGCTCGGCGAGAGTTATTTAAGTTTGGACGGCGCGCTCCAGCGGGTCGAGACGACGCTCGACGTGATTAAGGACAAGCCGCCCGAGGTCGACAACCTCCTGCGCCGCATCCGCGAGGCGCGCTTCCACCTGGAGTTCATCGTCGCCGGCGACGACCGCCGCTACGTCTACTGGGTCGAGCGGCGGGGGCGCGGCCTCTTCCTGCGCGCCTCGCCGATTGACGTCTCGACCCTGTTGCAGGACAAGCTCTTCGAGCGCGTCGAGACGGTCGTGCTCACCTCGGCGACGCTGGCGAGCGCGGGGCGCTTCGACTTCATCCGCGGGCGGCTCGGCCTCGCCGCGGGCGACGGCGAGTTCGAGGGCGCGGGCGGCCTCGGCGCGAAGACCGACGAGCTGGTCGCGCCTTCGGGCTACGACTACGAGGAGCAGGCCGTGCTGTACCTGCCGCCGCGGATGCCCGACCCGCGCTCGCCGCAGTGGGCCGCGGCCGCGGCGGATGAAGTCGTCAAGCTGCTGGAAGTATCGCGCGGCCGCGCCTTCGTGCTCTCGACCTCGCTGAGCGGGATGCGCGCGCTGTACGACCTCGTCGCCCCGCGCGTAGACTTCCCGTGCTTCGTCCAGGGGAGCGCGTCGAAGGCGGGGCTGCTCGAACGCTTCCGCACGACGCCCGGCGCGGTGCTCTTCGCCACGGCGAGTTTCTGGCAGGGCGTGGACGTGCGCGGCGAGCAGCTCTCGTGCGTCGTCATAGACAAGCTGCCGTTCGCCGTCCCGACCGACCCGGTCGTGGCCGCGCGCCAGCGCTTCATCGAGGAGCAGGGCGGCTCCTCCTTCTACGAGTTCAGCGTGCCGCAGGCGATCATCACCCTCAAGCAGGGCGTCGGCCGCCTCATCCGCTCGGCCACCGACCGCGGCCTCCTCGCCGTCCTCGACCCGCGCCTGCGCACGCAGGCTTACGGCCGCCTCTTCCTCCAGAGCCTCCCGCCCTGCCGCGTCACCTCCGACATCGAAGAGGCCGCGGCCGTGTTTGAGCCGGGCGAGACGGCGGTGCGATAATTCTTGAGGGGCGAAAGGCGAGAAGCGAATGACGACGGGGGAGGCGGCCGGGGTGTTCGAGGTGATGATCGAGCGCAACTTTTCGAGCGCGCACCAACTGCGCGGCTACAAGGGCAAGTGCGAGAACCTGCACGGCCACAACTACAAAATTGAAATCTACGCGCGGGGGCGCGAACTCGACAACATCGGCCTGCTCGTCGACTTCGGCGAGCTGAAGACGGCGGCCGACGAGGTCGTCGCCTACCTCGACCACCGCAACATCAACGAGCTGCCGCCCTTCGACGAGGAACTCAACCCCTCGGCCGAGAACCTCGCCCGCTACATCCTGGAGCGCGTCGCCTCGCGCGTCGGCGACGACCGCGTCCACGTCTACAAAGTCCGCTGCTTCGAGACGCCGACCAGCGTGGCGACCTACACGGTCGAATAGTTTCGAGTTGCGGGTTGCGAGTTCCGAGTTAAGGGAGCAAACAAGAGTGCCGGGCGCGAAGCCTTCAACTCCGCGTCCGGCACTTCGATTTCTGCTTCAACTCGGAACTCGAAACCCGCAACTCGAAACTTACGTCGTAATCAGCGCCGGGATGTCGATCTTGTACTTCTTGATTTTGCTGTAGAGGCGCGGGCGGTAGATGCCTAAAAGATTCGCCGCCGCCTGCTTGTTGCCACCGGTGCGCTGGAGGGTGCGCTCGATGACGAACTTCTCGATCTCTTCGAGCGTCATGTTGGGCGGCACGTCCCAGCCCGCGCCGGCCGCGTTCTTCTCGGGGATCGAGCCGTTGTCGAAGGGCAGGTCGACCGGCTCGATCTTGTTGCCCTTGGCGAGCAGCACGGCGCGCTCCATCACGTTCTGCAACTCGCGCACGTTGCCCGGCCACGCGTGCGAGAAGAGGCGCTGGTAGGCGGCCTGCGAGATGCCCGTGATCGCGCGCTGGTACTTGCGCGCGTACATCTTCAGGAAGTGCTCGGCGAGGAGCTGGATGTCCTCCGAGCGGTCGCGCATGGGCGGGACGTGAATCGTGATGGTCGAGATGCGGTAGAAGAGGTCGTCGCGCAGCGCGCCGTCGCGGATGGCGTCGGCCGGCGGGCGGTTGGTCGAGGAGATGAGGCGGAAGTCCACCGGGTAAGTCCGCTCGGAGCCGAGCTTGCGGTAGCTGCGCTCTTGCAGCACGCGCAGGAGCTTGGGCTGGAGTTCGACCGGCATCTCGGCGATCTCGTCGAGGAGGAGCGAGCCGCCCTCGGCGTGCTGGATGAGTCCGTCCTTGTCGGCGTGCGCGCCCGTGAACGCGCCCTTCGTGTGGCCGAACAGCTCCGACTCGATGAGTTCTTTGGGGAGCGCGGCGCAGTTGACCTTGATGAAGGGCTTCTTGGCGCGCAGCGAGTTGTAGTGGATGGCGTTGGCGATCAGCTCCTTGCCCGTGCCCGACTCGCCGACGATGAGGACGTTGGCGTCCGATTTGGCGACCGACTCGATGGTCTCGTAAATCTGCTGCATCTGCCGGGACGCGCCGATGATGTTGAAGTACTCGGTGCGCGTCGAGAGCTGGCGGCGCATGGACTCGGTCTCGGTCATCAGCTCGTGGCGTTCGAGCGCGCGCTCGACGAGCGGCATCAGCACGTCGAAGTCGAAGGGCTTCTCCAGAAACCAGAAGGCCCCGGCCTTCGTCGCCTCGACCGCGCGCTCGACCGACCCGTAGCCGGTCATCACGATGACCTCGGACGAGGGCCGCGTGTCCTTGACGTGGCGCAGCACGTCCATCCCGTCCATGCCCTTGTCGGGGAGTTGGAGGTCGCAGATGGCGAGGTGGTGGCCGCTGCCGTCGAACAGCTCGACGGCCTGCGCCCCCGACGAGGCGGTGTCGACCGAGTAGCCCTCCTCGGCCAGATTCTGCTTGAGCGAATCGGCCATCATCGGCTCGTCGTCGACCACCAGGATGCGTACGTCTTTACGTTCCACTATGTCTCTCCCCTTTCAACGGAAGTGCGGAAGTCAGAGTGCAAAGTGCGGAGTGCGGAAGGAGAGTCGGAAGTCCGCACCCGGCGTCGTTCAGTGTGCCAGCGGCAGGCGGGCGCGCAGGGTGCCGCCCTCGTGCGTCGCCTCGCCGCCGTGCTCGCGGATGATGCG
>JALZHT010000783.1 GCA_030860645.1 Acidobacteriota bacterium | reverse complement strand
AACCCGGTCGACGTGCTCGCGCAGTTCGCGCAGGAGGTGTCGGGGCTGCCGGCCGCGCGCGTCATCAGCTCCGGCACGGTGTTGGATTCGGCGCGGCTGCGCGCGTTGCTCGGGCGCGCGCTCGGCGTCGAGCCGCGCTCGGTGCACGCCTACGTCGTCGGCGAGCACGGCGACTCGGAGGTGGCGGCGTGGAGTTCGGCGCGTGTGGCGGGCGTCCCCCTGCGCGAATTCTGCGAGGGGGCGGGGCGCGAGTGCCCCGACTTCGACGAACTCCTCGGGCGCGTGCGCCGCGCCGCCCCCGAGATCATCGAGCGCAAGGGCTACACGTCGGTCGCCATCGCCTCGTGCGTGGCGCGCATCTGCGAGGCCGTCCTGCGCGACGAGCACTCGGTGCTCCCCGTCTCGACGCTGACGACGGGGCAGTACGGCATCGAGGGCGTCTACCTCAGCCTGCCCTGCGTCATCGGCCGCGCCGGCGTCGAGCGCGTCATCGAAATCCCGCTCGACGAGGCGGAGCGCGCGGGCCTGCGCGCCTCGGCCGACACGCTCCGGCGCACGACCGCAGACCTGCGAGCCGGACTGAAAGCAGCAGACGGTAGACAGTAGCCGGCAGGAAAACTTTCCTCCTCCGGGCGGTCAGGGTGTAAGCTCAACACCCGCCGGGGGAATCTACTGTCTACTGCCCACTGCTTTGTTATGCGCGACGAGGCGATTGCCGAGTACCACGAGTTGCTTGCGGCCGACGCCAGTCTCACGCCCGAGCTGTTCGCGCGCCTGAGGGCGGCGATGCGGGCGGCGCGGATGCTGTACGGCGAGCGCGAGATCGGGGTGGCGCTCAGGCCGCACCTGCTCGCGCGGGCGCAGTACGAGTGGCTGGCGCGCGCGTCGGAGGCGGTGGCGGGCGCGTTCGAGAAGGTGGCCGCGGCGTTCGCCGCCGACCCCGCGCTGATGGACGAGGTCGGGATGACGGGGCGCGAGCGGCGCTACGCCGAGATTGACCCCGGCTACGCCTACCCGGCCGTCTTGACGCGGCTCGACGCCTTCGTCCACGGCGGCGGGGTCAACTTCGTCGAGTACAACGCCGAGAACCCTTCGAGCCTCACCGACCAGGCGGGCCTCAACCAGATCATGTTCGAGGTGCCGGCCCTCGCGCGCTTCGCCGAGCGCTACCGGCTGCGCCAGTTCGACCCCGCGGCCGCGCTCCTCGACAGCCTGCTCGAAACCTTCCGCGAGTGGGCGGGGGCCGGGCGCGACGCGCCGCACGTCGCCGTCGTGGACTGGCCGAACCTCCCGACCGAACACGAGTTCGCGCTGCTGCGGAACTACTTCGTCAGCCGCGGCGTCCCCACGATCATCTGCGCGCCCGACGAGCTGGAATACTCGCGGGGCAGTCTGCGGCGCGGCGACTTCCGCGTCGACCTCGTCTACAAGCGCGTCATCATCCACGAGCTGCTCGCGCGCTGCGACGACTCCCACCCGCTCCTCAAGGCTTACCGGGACGGGCGCGTCTGCCTCGTCAACTCCTTCCGCTGCAAGCCCGTCCACAAGAAGGCCGCCTTCGAACTGCTGACCGACGAGGGGCGCGACTTCGGGTTCACGCCCGCGGAGCGCGAGGCCATCGGGAGGTGCGTGCCGTGGACGCGCCGCGTCGCGGAGCGGCGGACGACGCGCGGCGGCGCGTCGGTTGACCTCGTCGGTTACGTCCGCGCCAACCGCGCCTCGCTCGTCCTCAAGCCGAACGACGACTACGGCGGTCACGGCGTCGTCATCGGCCCGCGGGCGACCGAGTCCGAGTGGGACGCCGCCGTGGAGGTCGCTTTGAAATCCGACTACGTCGTGCAGGAGGCGCTGGAGCTGCACACCGAAGAGTTCCCCGTCTTCGGCGAGCGGCGCTGGACGCTCCAGCCGATGTACGTCGACACCAACCCCTTCCTCTTCCGCGGGCGCGCCGAGGGCGCGATGGTCAGGCTCTCCGACTCGCCCGTCGTCAACGTCACCTCGGGCGGCGGCGAGACGGGCTTCTTCGTCATCGAAGGCCGCGTCGGTAGTTAAGAACATCCGGTCAAACCTAGAACGAGGCGCAGGTCTGTAGGGGCAGGGCTTGTCCCTGCCCGCCTCAACATCAGAAGCAATTCAAACAGGGGTGGACAGGATAGACAGGATAAAGAATTTGTCTTTCCATCCTGCCCATCCTGTCCACCCCTGTTGATTTGTTCTGTCTGCTGAGCGGGCAGGGACAAGCCCTGCCCCTACAGTCCTCTGGGACGCTCTTCTTGGCAACTCACGCGGGGACTCCGGGCTGATGATAAGTGGTATATTGAGTTTAGATATGCCAGAGTTAAATACCCTCGTTTTCATCTTCGTCGGCTTGCTGGCGGGCGTGGTGTGCGTCTACGCGTACTGGTGGGGCGTGTCGCGCTACAAGGTCTGGGCGGCGCGCGAGCGGCCCGTGCGCGCGTGGCGCAAGACGCTGTGGCGCGACCCCGGCG
>JALZHT010000782.1 GCA_030860645.1 Acidobacteriota bacterium | reverse complement strand
ACGCCGGCCGCGAGCAACCCGATGGAGGAGAGTTTCTCGCGCTGCTGCAACTGCTCTTCGAGCCGGACGCGGCCCGTCACGTCTTCGAGGACGACGAGCGCGCCGGTGTGCTCGCCCGAGTCGGCGCGCTTCAAGGGCGCGAGCGCGACGTTGAGGATGAGCGTGCGGCCGCGCCGCGTCGCCGTGTGCAGCTTGTAGATGTTGCGCAGCTCCGCCAGCTCCCAGCCCGCGTGGCCGAGCGCCTGGCGGAGCGTCTCGGCGAAGTCCTCGGCGAAGAGGTCTTCGACGCGGCGGCCGACCGCCTCGTCGCGCGAGAGGCCGAGCATCGCTTCGAGCGCCGTGTTGCAGGCCGTGACGGTGCCGGCGGCGTCGACGGCGAGGAGGCCGACGTTAATGGACTCGACGATGGACTCGTTGAACTCCTTCAAAAGCTCCAGCTCGGCGGCGCGCTCGCGCTGCTCCTCGTAGAGCAGGCTGTTCTCGACGGCGACGGCGATGTAGCCCGAGACGGTGCGCAGGATTTCGAGGTCTTCCGAGGAGAGCAGCGCCCCGCCCACCGCGCGCCCCAGCCCGATGACGGCCACCATCCGCCCGCGCACCACGCACGGCACGTAGTAGTGGAGCGTGCGGCGGACGAAGCCGTTCGAGTCGGCCGGCAAATCCAGCCCGTCGGCCCGCACCACCCCGTCCTCGGCCGAGCGCGCGCGGATCATCTCGCGGAAGTCGGGCGGCACGATGATCTCGGAGAGGCCGGCCGCGCGCACGACGCGGTAGCCGGCCGCCGCGCGCGCGTCCTCGACGAAGATGGCGATGCGCTCGACGCCGAGCACCTCCTGCAAGCGGCGGACGAGCGCGTCGAGGAGTTGGTCGAGCGAGGTCGTGGCCGAGAGCGTGCGGCCGAAATCCAAAAGGCCGCGCCGCAGGTCGTAAGATTCGCCGTAGAAGAAGCGGTCGACCCTCTCCTGGAGGAAGTTCTTGAGCGGCGCGGCGATCATCGTGATGACGGCCATCGCCGCGACCATGATGACGCCGGCCGTGGTGCCGACGCCCGGCATCGTGACGGCGTCGCCGAAGGCCGAGAGCACCGTGAGGTAGACGACCGAGCCGATCATGACGGCGATGGTCAGAGTCGTCAGCGCGTAGACGGCCGTGCGGCGCACGACCATGTCCACGTCCATCAGCCGGTAGCGCACGACCGAGTTGCCGAAGGTGAGCGGGATGAGGACGAGCGGCAGCACGGCCGCGTCCGTCACCCACGCCCGCACCGTCTCGCTCAGGAAGGCGCCCTCCAGGCCGCCGCCGAACAGGTAGCCCGCCGCGTAGAGCAGCGTGAACGGCGTGATGGCGAGGGCCGAGCCCCACACCACCCACTTCAACTGCTGGCGCACGATGGCCGACTCACTCTTGACGAACCGCCGCACCAGCAGGAACGCCCCGGCCGCGAGCGACAGCGTCAGGCACGCGACCTCGGCCAGCCAGAGGCGGGCCGGGAAGTCGTCGGGGAAGAGCGCGGCGACCGCGGCGAAGCGCGGCGAGACGGCGGGCAGGAGGAAGAAGGCGTCGAGGGCGACGAGCGCGGCGGCCGGCGCGTAGAGCAGGTAGACGAGGCGCGGCTGCCGCTCCGAGAGGCGGTAGCGGACGGGGTAGATGGCGCAGAAGTGGAGGAAGACGGGGGCGAAGAGCGCCATCGCCGCGTTGTCGAGGAAATCTACGGCGAGGTCTAAGTCCTCGTAAGCGCCGTAGGGCTTATAGAAGTGGAAGACGAAGGCGACGAGGCAGAGCGCCGCGAAGTGGAGCACGTAGGGGACGCGCCCGCCCTGCTTGAAGAGGACGAAGAGGCCGACGAGCAGGTAGACGACGCCGATCAGGTTGACGTAGAGGTCGCGCGTCCGCCACGCCCGCGCCGGCATCAGGTCGTCGAGTTCGCACTCGTAGGTGAGCGCGCCGCGGACGGGGTCGGGCCGCTCGATGACGTAGATGAGGCGGCCGCCGACGCCAGCCTCTTCGAGGTAGATGTGGACGTCGGAGACGCTCGTGACCTCGTCGCCCCGGTGCTCGTCGAACTTAATGCCGACGAGGCGGTCGCCCGGCTGGATGCTGAAGACGCCCTTGCGCCCCGAGGTCGAGTCGGGGTCGACCGACTGGGCGACGATGCCGCGCGGCGTCTCGGCCCAGGCGACGCCGTCGGTGGGCGGCGCGCTGTGGGTCAGTCGCTGCGCGAAGTTGAGGATTCCGGCCGTGACGAAGAGCGCCGCCAGCACCAGCAGCACCCACGCCCTCGTTGTCAGCACGGACTCCTTCATCGCATTTCCCAGGCTGTGCTTACATCAGTGAAGTCGCTCTCTCGTCGGAGCGGGACGGCCGGCCCCTGGCTCGCCGCCTAAATCCAAAAATTTTAGGCAAGCAGTATTCCAAGTTCCCCGCCCCGGCCGCGCGGCCCGGCCCGGCCGCCGCCCGAGTCCGCCTCACCCGCGCCCGGCCGCGTTTCGCCG
>JALZHT010000781.1:1756-2495 GCA_030860645.1 Acidobacteriota bacterium | reverse complement strand
CAGCAGCTCCTCGATCGCCTGCGGCAGCAACTCGGGCCGGGCGCGCAGGGTCGCCAGCTGGTCGGGGTGGGTCAGCAGCAGGTAGCTGAAGTTCGACAGCTGGTTGAGCGTGGTCTCGTGGCCGCCGATCAGCAGCGCCACCCCGAGCAGCACGGCGCTCTCCGCGAGCGCGCCCAGGTGCTCGGCCTTCCCGTGGCCGTAGTGGTGCTCGGAGTCGGCGGGCCGGATGGCGACCCGGATCGCGAAGAGCGTGAGCAGCGCCGCGACGACGGCAGCCGCGCCCCAGCCGACGGAGGGTCTTTGCGGGGTGCGCGCGAGCGCGTCGCGCTCGGTCCAGAGGATGTAGCCGATGACGAAGGGGATGAGCAGGCCGTGCGAGTAGTTCTCGTCCTCCCACCAGAAGTGCGCGAGCCGCACCATCACGCCCCAGTAGACGAAGGCGACGGAGGAGGCGACGAGGAGCGGCTTCCACCAGTGGTGTTGCGGCGTGTCTGAAGGGGGCATGGCGTCTTCCAGCAGCCTATCGGCCGGGACGGGGCGGAAGGGGGCGGCGCGGGGGCCGGCACGAAACCTCTTGGCCCGCCAGCGCGACGCGTCGACCTGAAACGCGGCGCGCGGACGGGGCACGCGCCGCTTTCAGATTACCGCAAAGCGGCGAGGCCGGGCAACAGACAAAGTTTCGAGTTTAAAGTTTCGGGTTTCGAGTTAAAAGCAATCTGTCTTTAACTCGAAACCCGAA
>JALZHT010000781.1:0-1746 GCA_030860645.1 Acidobacteriota bacterium | reverse complement strand
GAAGGCGACCGCGTCGTAGACCGCTGGGAGATTCAACGCGGCTGGTGAGGGCAAAAGTTTCGGGTTACGGGTTACGGGTTTCGGGTTAAGAACAGATTTGTCTTTAACTCGAAACCCGAAACTCGCAACCCGAAACTTTTTTAGAGTCGGCCGAAGCGCTCGCGGTACTCGATGGAGTCGAGGAAGGCGCGCACCATCTCGGCGCGGCGGAAGTCGCCGCCGTTGTCTTCGAGCTTGCCGAGCCAGAAGTCGTAGCCGGCCTGGTCGGGGTCGCGCTGGAGGTAGCCGAAGTACTGCATGAGGACGAAGGCGCGGTTGAGTTCCTGGCGGCGCAGCGCCTCGCCGTCGACGACCTTCGCCAGCACGTCGGCGCGCGCGACGCCGCGGCGCAGGTCGGCGACGAGCGCGTCGCGGGTGGCCGCCTCGGGCGCGAAGCCGGCCGTTGCGAAGAGGTGGTCTACGAACTGCTCGGGCGTCAGAGAGTCGTAGCGCGCGCGGAAGTCCGGGCGCTGCACCCACGCCTGGTAGAAGGCGCGCTTGTTGGCGTTGAGCTTCTCGGCCCAGCCCGTCGCGCCGACCGTCACGCCCCGCCCGACCTCCTGCGTGTCGGCGAGGAATTCCTGGTGGCGCACCGTGCGGCCGAGCGAAGCCCGGTAGAGGCGGTAGACGAGGTAGCCCGTCTCCTGGAACTCGATGGAGAGGAAGAAGGCGGCCGAGGTGTCCACGCGCTTGACCGTGGCGCAGTGCCTATCCGCGCCGCAGGCGACGACGGCGTTGGCCCAGAAGGCGCGCCCCGCCTCGTCCGGCTCGCGGCCGAGGAAGTCGACGTAGTGCTGGCGGACGAAGAAGGCCGGGTAGTCGACCGCGTTGTTCACGTCGCCGTGAACCATCCGCACGTCGGCCAGTTCGAGGTAGTCTATGGCGCGGCGCAGATTCGACTTCACGTCGGCGAACTGCTGCTGGCCGGCGCTCGTGCCGGCGCGCGCCGCGTAGTCGAGCGCCTTCGTGAGCGCGTCCTCGATGCGGGCCGCGGCCGGGTAGAAGGAGCGCTCGGCGCCGAAGGTGACGTAGGTCTGCTGGATGGCCGCGACGACCGCGCCGATCCGATCCGGCACGTCGCTCGTGCTCAAGGCCGGGGCGGTCGAGACGGCCGGGGCCGCGGTCGGCAGCTCGTTGCTGACGTTCTGCGCGTCGCGCCGCGCCTTCAAGAGGTTCTGGCGCGCCTGGCCCGGCGCCGCGGGCGTCGGCGTCGGGGCCGGGAAGGCGCCGGGGCCGATGAGCGCGCTCTGGATGATGTTGATGTGCGAGGCCGTGCGGAACGCGAGGCCGTTCTGCCCCCAGCGGACGAGGCTCGAAAACTCGAACGACAGACCCTCGACCGCGTCGGCCCTGTACTGGACGGGGAACTCGCCGAGCGGCAGGAACGTGTTGATGTCGAAGACGCTCACGCGGCCGCGGCCGCCCGAAGGGAGGAGGAAGAAGTATGCGCGGCCGAGCGCCACATCCACCGTCATCAGGTTGGGTCCCGAACCCGTCTCGCCGAGCGAGAAAGTCCCTTTGAGCTCGCCGGTCTCGGGGTCAATGACGGAGCCGTTCGAGGTGTAGATCAGGCCGTTAAAATACTTGATCGTGCCGCCCTTGCCGCCGCCGACGGTGCTGTCGAACGAGACGCCCGCGGCGCTGACGTTGAAACGTTGGACGCCGAAGCCGAAGCTCTGCGGCGTGCTGTAGAGGCGTGTCGGCGAC
>JALZHT010000132.1 GCA_030860645.1 Acidobacteriota bacterium | reverse complement strand
GGCCCGCGCGCCGCCCTCGCAGACGAGGGGGATGGCCTCTAAATGCCGGCGGACGGTCGCGGCGTCGAACGCCGGGTCGAGCGCGGCCAGCCGCCGCTCGTCCAACTCGACGCGCGCCTTCAGGTAGCCGAGCGCCGCGCACGAGACGATGACGCCCGCGTTGATGAACTCGCCGCGCTCGACCCGCGGGACGACGCGGACGACGGCGTAGTCGAAGGGTTCAAGCGCGGGCATCCAACGCCTCCTGTACGAAGTCGCGCGGGGGCGCGAGCCGGCCCGCGAGGTATTCGGCGTAGGCCGCGCGGTGCTCGGCGGCGTCGGCGAAGGGCGAGCCGGCGGCGAGCCACCCGTCGGGGACGAGGCCCAGGATTTCCTCGACGAGTCGCGGCGTCACGCGATTGCTCAAATCCTCGTCGGCCTCGGCCAGCGAGTCGGCCGCGGGCAAAAGGACGTGCTCCCTGATCTGCGGGAAGCGGCCGCGGCTGCGGGCGCGGTAGTCGTCCCACGCGTGGTGGAAGTAGAGGGCCGCGCCGTGGTCAATGAGCCAGAGGCGCTTGTGCCAGACCAGCATGTTCGTGTTGCGCGGCGTGCGGTCAACGTTCGTCACGTAGGCGTCGAACCAGACGACGCTGGAGGCGAGCGCGCCGTCGGACTGGTCAACGAGCGGGTCGAAGGTGATGGCCCCGGGCAGGTAGTCGAGGGCGAGGTTGAGGCCGGCGCTGGCGCGGATCAAGTCCTGAATCTCGGGGTCAGGCTCGGTGCGCGCCAGCTCCGCGTCGAGTTCGACGAAGACGATCTCGGGGACGAGAAGGCCGAGGGCGCGCGCCAGTTCGCCCGCCACCAGCTCGGCAATCAGCGCCTTCGGCCCCTGCCCCGCCCCGCGGAACTTCAGCACGTAGAGGCCGTCGTCGTCCGCCTCGACGACGGCCGGCAGCGACCCGCCCTCGCGCAAAGGCGTCACGTAACGCGTGGCCCTCACCGTCCTCAAAGTCATCGGCGTTATGCTAACAGTTTCGAGTTTCGAGTTGCGAGTTTCGCGTTCGTGTTTTCAAAGTTGGGCCTTCAACCCGGAGCAGCTTTTAACTCGGAACTCGGAACGCGGAACTCGGAACTATTTAGAGCAGCGCGAAGGCCCGGACGGGGAAGGTGCCGAAGGCTTTGACCTTGACGGGGACGGCGAAGAAGCGGTAGCCGGCGGGCGGGAGCGCGTCGAGGCCGCGGAGGTGTTCGACGACGGGGATGTCCGCGCGCAGGAGGATTGTGTGCGCGGGCCGCGACGGGTCGGCGGTGTCGTCAATGTTGTAGGAGTCTATGCCGACCAGCGCCGCGCCCGCCGCGGCGAGGTGCTCGGCCGCCTCGCGGGTGAGGAACGGGTGGCCGTCGAAATATTGCTCCGTGCGCCAGTGGCGCGACCAGCCGGTGTGGACGAGCACGGCCTTGCCGCGCACGTCGAGGCCGTCGAAGGCGGACGCCGCGACGGCCCGCGCGCCCGGCGCGTCGGAGCGGACGGTGACGCCTTCGAGGTCGGCGAGCGACGTGAGGGGGAGTTCGGCGAGGTCGCGGCCGTCGGCGAAGCGGTGGAAGGGCGCGTCGAGGTAGGTGCCCGTGTTGGCGACCATCTCAATCTTCCCGATGTAGAACTCCGTGCCCTCCGCGTAAAGCCCACGCGACGCCTCGCGCGTTAGATGGTCGCCGATGACTGGCGCGGGCAGCCCCCGGTAAGTCACCATCCCGTGCTCCACCTCGTGGCTCAGGTCAATCATCTTTGCCATCACGTCCTCCTTTAAAGACCGTGAATCGTGAATCGTAAATCGAAAGAGTTGACCATCACCCGGCTTGCGCTCAGCCACTCAAGTCGAGCGACGTTCGACCACGATTGACGATTGACGATTCACGGTCTTTCAGTACCAGTCCGGCCGCGTGTCCGCGAAGAGGCGGGCCGGCGGCACGTTGAAGCCCTCGCCCGACCAGGCGGCCCGGAGCTGCGGGGCGAAGTCGGAGGCTATCGAGAGCGGCGGCCCCTCCAGAGGCACCTTCCGGCTCGAAAGCTTCTCGAAGTCCCGCGTGCGGCCCCGGACGCGGGCGTAGTAGCGCCGGAAGTGCACCGGCCTCACCGTCAGCCCTTCGAGCCAGTAGTAGACGCGGCCGAAGTAGGCGGCGTGCAGCCAGCGCTCCCACGGGCGCGGCGCGTACAACTCCCGGCCGAGGGCCGGCGTGTAAGGCGGCAGCCAGAGGACGTAAATCCCTTTGCGCGCGTACTCGGCCGTGCGGTAGGCGAGCCGGCCCGGCGCGAGCGTGCTCAACTGCACCTCGACGGCGACGGGCGCGCCGTTGATGTAGGCGCTCACGTCCGGCCTGACCGTCCCGAGGTCGCGCTCGACCTCGCACTTGCTGACGCCGGGGCGGGCCTTCAGGCTTTCGTAAATCGAGAGCTTCGAGCGGCGGTGCGCCTCCGACTCGCCGGCCCCGTACTCGCACGTCACGGGCGGCTGGTGCGCGAAGTGCGGGGCGATGACCGCGCCCCGGCGCAGCGTCAGCGGACTCCGGCACGACTGGCACAGGAAGGGGCGGTCGCCCTTCGACGCCTCCCACGCCGCGACCTTCGCGCCGTCGCTCTCCCTCAGCGCGGTGAGCATTATTTCGGCCCCCCGGCGCGGACGCCGAACTGCTCCAGGTACGTGAGGTCGAGTTCCCACTCGTGGCAACTCCGCCGGTGCCACGTCTCGAAGCAGACTTCGAGGTAAGTTTCGGCGTCTTCGATTGACCAGCCGTTGACGCGCGCCAGGTGCGCCAGCGCCTCGCGCCGCCGCCCGCGCGCGCCCGCCAGCCCGATGTGCTTGACCTCGTGGCAGCGCGGGCAGAGGGCGACGAGCCGCAAGAGCTTCTGCACGCGCCGCGCGTCGTCGTAGGCGAACACCTCGTGGCACTCGACGGGCCACTTTCCGCCCCGCCCGCCGCACACCTCGCAGGCGTGGCCCGCGCGCCCGAACGTGATTTTCTTCAGCAGCTCCCACTGCTCCTTCGTCACGTGCGAGCGGACGTTTTTGAACCAGGCAGTCCGCGGCACCAGCTCGACCGTCAGCAGCCCGCGCACACAATCCCCTTCAACCGAATCCGTGCTTTTCACGCCGGACATTATAGCCCAAATCATCTTACCTGTAATACAATGTCGCATCCGCGCCACGGCGCTTAGAAGGACATTCTGGATTTTAGATTGGCGATTGGAAGATGAAGGCCGCGCTGCTTCAAATCACAAATCTAAAATCGCCAATCTAAAATAACTTGAATGTCAATCCACGTCGGCACGTCCGGTTGGAGCTACGAGCACTGGCAGGGCGTGCTCTACCCGTCGGGGACGCCCGCGCGCGAGAGTGGGAGGCGTCGGGCCGCGAAGTCTTCCTCTACTTCAACAACGACGGCGGCGGCCACGCCGTCCGCAACGCCGAACGCCTCCGCCACCTCCCCGGCCGCTGAAGGCGCGCCTTCAACATTCCGCCCGCGCCGCGCTATCATGAAAACAAGCGATGAGTGATGAGTAAAGGCCGTGAATCGTCAATCGTGACTTCTCGTGTGAAAACAGTTGTGAAGGGGCGGCGCTTCAAGTGGCTCTTGATTTTTCTGCTCGGGGGTGTGGGTGTGCTCGGCGCGGTTTACGGCTCGATGGCTCTCTCGACGGGCGTGCCCGCGCCCGAGCACGCCTTCTTCCGTGAGGGCGCGCGCCGCCCGCTGGTCATCGCACACCGGGGCGGGGCGGGCCTGTGGCCGGAGAACACGCTGTACGCCTTCGGGCGGGCCGTCGAAATGGGCGCGGACGTGATCGAGACGGACGCGCGCCTCACGGCGGACGGCGCGCTCGTCCTCTTCCACGACGAGACGGTCGGGCGGACGACCGACGGCGCGGGCCGCGTCTCCGAGCTGACGCTCGCCGAGTTGAAGCGGCTCGACGCGGGCTACCGCTGGTCGCCCGACGGCGGGCGGACTTTCCCTTTCCGCGGCCGCGGCCTGACGATCCCGACGCTCGGCGAGGCGTTCGCGCGCACCGGCGGCGTGCGCTTCAACATCGAGCCGAAGCACGACTCGGACGCGCTCGCCGGGGCGCTGTGCGCGGCGCTGCGCGGGCACGGGATGGTGGAGCGCGTCGTGGTCGGCTCCTTCAGCCACGCGGCGCTCGAAAAGTTCCGCCGCGCGTGCCCGGAGGTGGCGACCTCGGCCAGCCCTTCCGAGGCGAGCAGCTTCCTGGCCCTCTACAGGGCGGGCCTCGCCGGCTCGTACAGCCCCCCGATGCGGGCGCTCCAGGTGCCGGAGTACGCGGGCGGGATGCAAGTGCTCACCCGCGAGTTCGTCGAGGCCGCGCACGGACGCAACCTGCACGTCCACGCCTGGACGGTCAACGGCGTCGAGGACATGCGCCGTCTGCTCGACATCGGCGTTGACGGCGTGATGACCGACTACCCCGACCGCCTTCTGAATCTTTTGCAAGACCGTGAACCGTGAACCGTCAATCGAAAGAGGTCGAGTCTCGTCCGAGTTAAAAACTGCCGCTCAAGCCGCGCCAGTCACGATTCACGATTGACAATTCGCGTCTTTTATTCCAAACGCCCATGATTAAAATCGGCTGTTGCGGTTTCCGCTCGGCGCGCGTGGCTTACTATGGGCGGCTCCCGGCGGTCGAGGTGCAGCACACCTTCTACCAGCCGCCGCGCGCCGCGACGCTGGCGAAGTGGCGCGCAGAGGCCCCGCCCGGTTTCGAGTTCGCCGTCAAGGCGTGGCAGCTCATCACGCACCAGTCGTCCAGCCCGACCTACAAGCGCCTCAAACGGGGTCTGAGCGACGAGGAGAGGGCGGGGGCCGGCTCGTTCCGGCCGACCGAGGTGGTCGAAGAGGCGTGGCGCGTGACGCTGGAATCGGCCGAGGCCCTCACCGCCTCGGCCGTGCTCTTCCAGTGCCCGGCGAGCTTCGGCCCCGCGCCCGAGAACGTCGAGAACCTGCGGACTTTTTTCGGCCGTCGCGCACGCCGCGGCCTCCGCTTCGGCTGGGAGCCGCGCGGCGACTGGCCGCGCGAACTGGTGAAAGAGCTGTGCGAGAGTTTAGACCTGTGGCACGTCGTTGACCCCTTCGCGGCGCGGACGACGACGCCCTCGAAGTGCTACTTCCGGCTCCACGGCCGGCGCGGCTGGCGCTACTCCTACGAGGACGGCGAGCTGGCGGAACTGCTGTCGCTGCTCCCGCGCGACGCCCCGTCCTACGTCTTCTTCAACAACGTCGACATGCTCCGCAACGCCGTCAGATTCCGCGAGATGGCGGCCGAGGAGGGGCGGACGTAAGTTTCGGGTGAAGGTATTTTTGATTTTTGATTTTAGATTGGCGATTGGAAGATGAAGGCCGCGCTGCTTCAAATCACAAATCTAAAATCGCCAATCTAAAATCTCTTTAGCTCGGAACCCGAAACTTATGTCAGTCGTCAGTGGGGGGTTTAGCGCGCAGGCGCTTGACTTGCGAGCGGCGGGTTTTGGCCTGGAGCGTGCGCTCTTTGGCGGCGCGGGTGCGGCGCGTGGGGACTCGCTTGGGGGGGCGGTAGTTCAGCCGCGCGACCGCCTCGCGGAGTTTCCGCAGGCAGTTCATCTTGTTCCGGTGCTGGCTCCGCTCCTCGCGGCAGGCGACGACGAGGCCGGTCGGCCGGTGCGTGAGCCGCACGCCCGTCTCCACCTTGTTGACGTGCTGCCCGCCGGGGCCGCCCGCGCGGAAGGTCTCCGCCTCGCACTCGCGCAGCAGTTCTTCGTCCGACTCCGGCAGCACCAACATCGCCCCAACCTCGCGGGTCTAGTGCATCCTGAAGGGGCCGCCGCGCGGCTCCGGTTCGAGGCCGGGGCGCGTGGAGTCCTGGATGACCTCGTGCATCTCCAGCACGTTCGGCCCGGCGAACGCCTCTTTGGGGAGCGTGCCGGACTGCGCGTGGCCCTTGACGAAGGCGTCCGAGCGCACCCAGTTGAGGAAGTCCTGCCGGCTCTCCCAGGTGGTGAAGACCACGTAGGGGTCGCCCTCGTTGACGGGCCGCAGGATTTGGTTCGAGACGAAGCCGGGCATCTGATCCACCAGCCCGGCCCGCTCGCGGAACCGCGCCTCGAAGGCTTCGGCGTACTCCTGCTTGACGTAGATGCGGTTGGCGACGGTAATCATCGTGCTTCCCTGTAGAGAAATTTAAGATAAGTAGACAGTAGCCAGTGGTCTCCGCACTGCGACTGCTCGCGCTGACACGGCGACGACTGGGTGGCGGGTGTATTTCTACTGTCTACTGTCTACTTCTTCCTTCACCTGTTGACGGAGGCCATCATCGCCTCGGGGTAGCGCGTGCCGGCGGCCGCGCCCTTCGGCGCGACCTCGTCAATGCGCCGGAGTTCTTCCGGCGTGATCTCGACTTCGAGCGCGGCGACGTTCTCTTCGAGGTACTTGCGCCGCTTCGTGCCCGGAATCGGCACGATGTCCTCGCCCTGCGCGAGCACCCAGGCGAGCGCGAGCTGCGCCGGGGTGCAGCCCTTCTCCGCCGCCAGCTCCTCGATGCGCGCGACCAGTTCGAGGTTCTTACTGAAATTCTCGCCCTGGAAGCGCGGCGAGTTGCGGCGGTAGTCGTCGGGCGCGAGGTCTTCGAAGCTCTTGAACTGGCCCGTGAGGAAGCCGCGGCCGAGCGGGCTGTAGGCGACGAAGCCGATTCCCAGCTCGCGGCACGCGTCGAGGATGCCGTCCTCCGGGTCGCGGCTCCAAAGGGAATACTCGGTCTGGAGCGCGGCGACGGGGTGCACGGCGTGCGCGCGGCGGATGGTCTCGACGCCCGCCTCCGACAGGCCGAGGTGCCTGACCTTCCCCTCCTCGACGAGCCGCGACATCTCGCCGACCGTCTCCTCAATGGGCGTCTGCGGGTCGACGCGGTGCTGGTAGTAGAGGTCAATCGTCTCGACGCCCAGGCGGCGCAAGGAAGCCTCGCAGGCGGCGCGGACGTACTCGGGCCGCCCGTTGACGCCGAGGAAGCTGCCGTCCTCGCCGCGCACGTTGCCGAACTTGGTGGCGAGGACGACCTCGCCGCGCCGCCCCCGGATGGCGCGCCCGACCAGCTCCTCGTTCGTGAACGGCCCGTACATGTCTGCCGTGTCGAGGAAGTTGACGCCCAACTCCAGCGCGCGGTGGATGGTGGCGACTGACTCCTGCTCGTCGCGCCCGGCGTAGAACTCCGACATCCCCATGCAGCCCAGCCCCATCGCCGAAACTTCCAGCCCCCCGCGTCCCAGTTTTCGCTTCTGCATCACTGCCTCCCTGATGACGAAGGCCGCGCGGCGGGCACTGCTGACCGCCGGCCTGTCGAAGAATGAATTGAAGAGAGTTTCGTCGCCCCTGATTATAGCGGCTTGCAATTGAATGCGGCTACTTCGCGGCGGCTGTAGGGGCAGGGCTTGTCCCCGCCCGCCCAAGTCAAAGCAAATTCAAACGCAGGTGAACAGGGTGGGCAGGATAGGAAGACAAATACTTGATCCTGTCCGTCCTGTCCATCCACGTTAATTCTTCTGCTACTCGGCGGGCAGGGACAAGCCCTGCC
>JALZHT010000131.1 GCA_030860645.1 Acidobacteriota bacterium | reverse complement strand
GGCGTCGACCACTGCCCGTGCAGAATCTTGTCGCCGGGCGAGGCGTCCTCCCAGACGAGCTTGCCGGTCTTCTTGTTGACGGCGATGATGGCCGGCGCTTTGGGCGAGGGGATGTTGACGTGGCTCTCGTCCTGCCCGTTCGAGGTGCTGACGATGACGAGGTCGCCGTAGGCGACGGGCGACGAGTTGGCGAGGTTGTGCGGGAAGGTGCCGACCTCCTCCATCATGTCGAAGCGCCAGACCACGTCGCCGTAGGTCTCGCCCGTCAGCTTCTCGTCGGTCACGGGGCCGTCGTTCTCCTTGTCGCGGAAGCCCTGGAGGTCAACGCACATCAACTCGGCGCGGTTCGAGACGTAATAGACGCGGTCGCCCTCGACGAGCGGCGAGGAGGCGATGCCCTGGAAAGGCCAGTCGTTGACGCGGCCCGCGGCCAGCTTGTCGTGAATCATCTGCCAGAGGAACGTGCCGTCCGACTCCTTGAAGGCCATCAGCACGCCCTTGTCGCCGACGACCTTCGGGTCGCGCTTGCCCTCGTTGTTCGTGCCGACCAGGACGACGCCGCCCGCCACCGTGATGTTGCCGTAGGTCTGCGAGCCGAGGTCGGCCACCCACTTGATGTTCTTCTTCGTCTTCACGTCCCACGTCGCCGGCATCCCCTTCGCCTTCGACACCATGTTGCGGTCGGGCGTCCCGCCCCACATCGGCCACTCGCCGGTGCCGGGGTCGGAAGCGGAGTAGACAGTAGACAGTAGACAGTAGACAGTAGTTAAAACTGTCAGACCGACGCCGGCGACCCGGACTCCCTTTTGACGAACTTTCAGCATTGATTTCATCCTCAACTTTGGCCTTCCTTCCTACCGTCTACTGTCTACTTGTTCGCGTACACCTTCAAATTGTCGAAGTAGATTTCCGCCAGCGCGCTGCCGAAGATGCCGGGGCTGCCCTGGCGGTTGCCGATGGGGTCAACGCGCTCGACCGTCCAGGCCGCCGGCTCCGCCTCCCCGGCGGGCCACACCTTGCCGCGCGCGCGCACGTTCCCGCCGGGCTGATTCTCGACCTGCAATTTCAGACGGTACCAGGTGTCGGTCTTCCACTCGAAGGGGACGCTGGCGACGCGCGCCGTCTCGGGCTGCCACGGCGAGAGTTCGAGCTTCTGCGCGTTGCCGAAGAGGACGAGGGCGTAGCGCTGCGCGACGACGCCGGCGTCGCCCACCTGCCGCCGCTTCGTCGTCGCCAGCAGGTCGGCCTCGACCGTGTAGTCCGACAGATCGGACGGCCCCATGAAGGCGCGCGCGCGGCTCAGGAGCGAAGAGCCTTCGGTCGTCTTCACCAGAACTTTCTTGCCGCCCACCTCGCGCACGATGAATTTCATCCCCGTGTTCGTCCAGTGCTGCGGGAAGGTGTCCGCGGCCATCGCGTCGAAGTTCTCGTCCCACGGCAGCGGCGGCACCACCCGCACGCGCGCCGCGCCCACGACGCCGCCCACGGTCGCGCGCACCTCGCCGGTCTGCACGACCGCGTCCGCGGCGGCCGTGAACTGCCCGGCGTCGGCCTTGCCGTTCAGCTTGTCGAGCGACCACGCCGCGCCTTTCTCCTCGCGGATGAAGTTGCCGCGCTCGTCGAAGAGGCGGACGCGGAAGCGCGCGCTCTGGCCGGGCCGCAGGATCACGTCGGCGGGCACGACCTGCACGTGGGAGACCGCGCCGGCCGGGGCTGGCGAGGCGACGCCCTGCGGCGGGTCGGTGTGAGTCTTCGACTTCTTGCCGATGCAGTAGAGGTTCGAGTCGCTGACGAGGAAGACGCGGCCGTCCGAGACGGCGACCGAGGCGATGATGGCCTCGGGCGTGGCCGCGGGGCCGAGCTGGTCTTCGTCGAGAATCTTCGCGCCCGTCGGGCCGGGTTCGATGATGAAGAACTTGCCGTTCTCCGTCCCGACGTAGAGCTTGCCGTCGGCCAGCACCGGCGAGGCTTTCTGAATCGTGCCGAGGTTTTGCAGCCAGAGTTGCTTGCCCGAGTTCACGTCGAAGGCGGCGAGGTTCGCGCCGTTATCAACTTGATAGAGGCGGTCGCCGTCGAGCACGGGCGAGGAGAAGCCGCCCTGCCAGCCGTAGACGTGCCACTTGAACTGCGACATCTTCAGCTCGCCCTTGAGCGAGGCGTCGAGCGCGGCGATCATGCCCATCTCGCTCGAATCCAGATTCTCCTCGCTGTGCGTGATGATGGCGGTCGTCCCCTTCACGACGACGCCCGTGTTGAGGCCGCGCTTCGAGACCTCGATCCTCCAGACCGGCTCGCCCGTCTGCGGCTTGATGGCGTGCACCCACCCGTCGCTCGCGCCCTGAATCAAAAGGCGCGTGCCGTTCACGTCGGCGATGATCGGGGCGGCGTAGGTCGTGTCGTAGGGGCGCGAGCCGGGCGCGCTCGTCCACACCAGCTCGCCCGTCCGCTTGTCGAAGCCCATCCAGCGGTGCAGCCCGCGGTGGTGCGCCCCCCAACTGAACATCACGCCGCTGACGATGACGAGGTCGCCGTCCACGAGCGGCGAGACGGTGCGCCCGCCGTGCGTCGTCAAAAGCCCGAAGTCCTCGCCGAGCGAGCGCTCCCACAGGAGCTTGCCGTCCTTCGCCGAGAGCGCGACGAGGTGGCCGCCGACGCCGAGCGCGTAGACCGTGCCCGTCTGGGGGTCGCCCACCGGCGAGGCCCACCCCACCCGGTGCGGCGGCACGTCCGAGAGGTAGACGTTGAAGCGGTGCTCCCACAGGAGCTTGCCGGTGTCGGCGTCGAACGACATGACGCGCTCCTGCATCCGCTCGCCCTTGTCGGCGGTGTTGACGAGGAAGACGCGGTTGCCCATCACGACGGGCGTCGAGCGCCCGCCGTAGGGGGCCTTCCACGCGAGGTTCTCGCCCGCGGGCGACCACTTCGACGGCAGGCCCTTCTCCGCCGAGACGCCGTCGCGCGCCGGGCCGCGCCACTCGGCCCAGTCGGCGGCGCGCGCGGCCGGGGCGGCGAAGAGCAACAGGGCCAGGGCGGCGAGAGTCGTGCGGCGGCGGATGAGAGCACTCATGTTTCGGACACCTTCGGATGCGGTTGGGTTTCGTGAACGGCTGAAGAGGAATTTTAGATTTTAGATTGGCGATGGAAAGAGAAAGGCCGGGTCGCCCCCGCTGCAAATCGCCAATCTAAAATCTAAAATTCCTCTTCGGCTTAACGATTTATTATGAACAATCGGCCGGCGGATGTTGTAAAAATCGTGTAAAAAGAAACTTAGGGCGCGCCGGTTACGTTTCACTGCGTTGTAGAATCCTGAGCCGCCACGGCCGCCGCCGCCAAAATTTTCCTTGATTCCGGCCCGCCGCAGGTTATAAATACGCCGCCGCGCCCCGTCTTGTTTTGGGGCCTCGGCCGGCGGGGCGGGGCCAGCATACCAGATCGTGGACATCGTTCTAAATTGACGGATTCGGGGCGGCCCGACCGGCGCACTTCCGAGCCTTGCGCGCCCAGCCTACCACGGAGAGTGAAGACATGGCACCGAGACGCATCCTCCTCCTCCTGCCCGCGCTCCTCCTCGCCCTCGCGCCCGCGGCCGCGGCGCAGGATGCCGCCAAGCAGCAGCTCAACGAGCAACTCTACGAGGCCGTGCGCCGCGGCGACGCGGCCGGGGTCAAAGCCCTGCTCGACAAGGGCGCGGACGTGAACGCCAAGTTCCGCTACGGGGCGACGGCGCTCTTCAAGGCCGCCGAGCGGGGCCACGCCGAAGTCGCCAAACTCCTGCTCGAACGCGGCGCGGACGTGAACGTCAAGGACACCTTCTACGGCGCGACGGCGATGACGTGGGCGCTCGACGGCAAACACGTCGAGGTCGTCCGCGCGCTGCTGGCGAAAAGCTCGGACGCCGTCGGCGACGTGCTGATGACCGGCGTCCGCGAGGGCCAGGTCGAGTTCGTGCGCCTGGCGCTCGACAAGGGCGGCCTCAAGCCGGAGACGCTGACGGGCGCGCTCGTCGCCGCGCTCGAAGACGGGAACCGGGCCGAGATCGCCGACCTGCTGAGGAAGGCCGGGGCGCAGCCGCCGCCGGAGGTCGCGGCCGCGACGCTCGAATCCTACGCCGGCAAATACAAGGGCGACCCGGGGCCGGAGGTCGCCATCGCGCTCAAGGACGGCAAACTCTACGCCACCCCGGCGGGGCAACGCACGTTCGTGCTCATGGCCGTTGACCAGACCACGTTCCGCCCGGCCGCCTTCGACGGCATCACCATCACCTTCAACGTCGAGGGCGGCAAGGCCACGGGCTTCGCGCTCAAGCAGGGCGCGAACACGACGCAACTGAAAAGAGTCGAACAGTAAACAGTTTTCAGTTTTTCGCAACCCGACTCGAACGATGAAGCTGACACTATGCGAGTCACAAACTGAAGACCGAAAACCGCAAACTCTTACCGAGGTTTCTCATGCGCCGACTGACACTTTCCCTCGCGTGCCTCTGTCTCGTCTCTGTTTCTTCCCCGCTGGCGCAGAACTGGCCGTCGTTCCGCGGGCCTGGCGCGACGGGCGTGGCCGAGGGCCGGGGCGCGCCGGTCAAGTGGGACGCCGCGAAGGCCGAGAACGTGCGCTGGAAGACGCCGATCCCCGGCCTCGGGCACTCCAGCCCGGTCGTCTGGGGCAACAAGGTCTTCGTCACGACCGCCGTCAGCAGCGCCGCGAAGGACGAGACGCGCTACGGCCTCTACGGCGACGTGGCCCCGGTCAAGGACGACCCCAAACACACCTGGAAAATCTACGCCCTCGACAAGCAGACGGGCAAAGTCCTCTGGGAGCGCGTCGCCTACGAGGGGATGCCGAAGGTCAAGCGCCACCCCAAGTCGACGCACTCCGACGCCACGCCCGCCACCGACGGCCGTGTGGTCGTCGCCCTCTTCGGCTCGCACGGCCTCTACGCCTACAACACCTCGGGCAAGCTCCTCTGGAAGCAAGACCTCGGCGTGCTCGACGCGGGCTGGTTCTACGACCCCGACTACCAGTGGGAGCACGGCAGCTCGCCCATCATCTACAAGAACCTCGTCATCGTGCAGGCCGACATCCAGAAGGGTTCGTTCGTCGCGGCCTACGACCTCAAGACCGGCAAGCAGGTCTGGAAGACGATGCGCGAGGGCGAACTGCCGGGCTGGGGCACGCCCACGGTCTACGAGGGGAAGGCGCGCGCCGAACTCATCACGACGGGCGCGAAGGCCGTGCGCGGCTACGACCCTTTGACGGGCAAGGAGTTGTGGCGGCTCGGGCCGATGTCGGAGATCACGACGCCGACGCCCTTCGTCGCGCACGACCTCATCTTCGTCACCAGCGGCTACGCGCCTATCCAGCCCATCTACGCCATCCGCCCCGGCGCCTCGGGCGACATCTCTCTGAAGGACGACAAGGAATCGAACCAGTTCATCGCGTGGAGCAAGAAGCGCGGCGGCCCGTACATGCCGACGCCGGTCGTCTACGGCGATTTGCTCTACACGGTGTCGAACCAGGGCGTGGTGACGGCCTACCAGGCGAAGACGGGCGAGCGCGTCTACCAGCAGCGCATCGCCGACCGCGGCGGCGCGTTCACGGCCTCGCCCGTCGCCTCGGACGGGAAGATTTACCTTTCGAGCGAGGACGGCGAGGTCTTCGTCTTCAAGGCCGGGCCGAAGCACGAACTGCTCGCCGTCAACCCCGTCGGCGAGGTCATCATGGCGACGCCCGCCATCTCCGACGGCATGCTCATCGTCCGCGGCCTCAAGCACGTCTATGCCATCGCCGAGCCGGCGGCCGCCCCGGCTAAGAAAGCCGCGAAGTAAAAGGGTTTTTAGATTTTTGATTTGCGATTTTTGATTTAGTCGTCAGTCGTCAGCTCTAAGTAAAGACGAGAGCTGACGACTGACGACTGACGACTTTCAATCGCAAATCAAAAATCCCAAATCAAAAATTTACAAAGGAACTTATCCCGTGAAATCGTCAACCAAAATCTTCGCCCTCCTCGCCTGCTTCGCCGCGGCGCTCGTCTTTTCGAACTCTTCGGCCGCGCGTTTCGCCGGGGACGCCAACTGGCCGCAGTGGCGCGGCCCCGAGGGCGCGGGCGTCTCGGCCGAAAAGAACCTCCCCGAAGAGTGGAGCGAGACGAAGAACGTGAAGTGGAAGACGCCCATCCCCGGCAAGGGCCACTCCAGCCCCATCGTGTGGGGCAAGCGCGTCTTCCTCACCACGGCCGTCGAGGGGCCGGTCGTGCCCGGCGCGAAGGCCGCCGTGCACAAGATCGAGGGGCAGGACTGGAAGCACCCGGACAGCGTCGGGGCCGACCGCAAGCACACCTTCAAGGTCATCGCCCTCGACCGCGACACGGGCCGCGTCGTCTGGGAGCAGACGGCCTGGGAGGGCACGCCCTACGACGACCGCCACCGCAAAAGCTCCTACGCCGCCTCGACGCCCGCCACCGACGGCAAAGCCGTCTTCGCCTTCTTCGGCGCGGAGGGCCTCTACGCCTACGACGCGGCGTCGGGCAAGCTCCAGTGGAAGGCCGACCTCGGCAAGCTCGGCACGGTCGGGATGGGCACGGGCACGTCGCCGGTGCTCCACCGGAACCTCGTCATCATCCAGGCCGACGAGGAGGAGGGCAAGAACTCCTTCATCGCCGCGCTCGACAAGAAGACGGGCAGGGAGGTCTGGCGCACGCCGCGCAAGGTGCAGGTCAGTTGGGCCACGCCGCTCTTAGTCAACACGGGCAAGCGCACCGAACTCGTCACAAGCGGCACCGAGTCGGTCGTCGCCTACGACCCTTTGACGGGCAGGGAGCTGTGGCGCTCGAAGGGCGTCGAGAGCAACGCCATCCCCTCGCCCGTCGCCACCACCTCGCACGACATGGTGATCGTCTCGGCCGGCTTCCCCGCCAAGATCGCCTACGCCATCCGCCTCGGCGCGACGGGCGAGCTGAAGGAGACCGACATCGCGTGGAAGTACGCGAAGGGCACGGCCTACGTCCCGTCGCCGATCCTCTACGGCGATTACCTTTACCTCATCACGGACAAGGGCGTGATGACGTGCCTCGACGCGAAGACCGGCGAGGTCAAGTACGAGGGCGGGCGCGTGCCCGTGCCCGCGACCTTCACGGCCTCGCCCGTCGCCTTCGACGGCAAAATCCTCCTGACGAGCGAGGACGGCGACACCTTCTTCGTCAAGGCCGGGCCGAAGCACGAGGTGCTGCGCACCAACTCTCTGGGCGAGCCGGTCTACGCCTCGCCCGCTCTGGCCTCCGGCACGATTTTCATCCGCGGCGAGAAGCACCTCTACGCCATCGGGAAATAAAGTTTCGAGTTGCGGGTTTCGAGTTTCGAGTTAAAGACAGCTTGTTTTAACTCGAAACTCGAAACCCGGAACTTTTTTTAGGAGCGACACGCCATGTCTGAAGAAGCGCCCCGGCCCTGGTTCTACTCGTGGCCGTTTCTGCTGGCCTCCGCGGTCATCTTCCCGCCGCTCGGCCTCGTCCTGCTCCTGACGCGGCGCGACCTCGACGCGCCCCTCAAGGCGCTCGGCTCGCTGCTCATCGTCCTCGTCGGCAGCCTCTACGT
>JALZHT010000780.1 GCA_030860645.1 Acidobacteriota bacterium | reverse complement strand
TCCCTGACGCGCCCGCCCTCGACGAGCACGCCCGCGCCGCGCAGGTACGAACCCGCCCGCGCGTCGAGCACCCGCGCCGCCCTGACGAGCAGCACCTCGCGCGAACCCTGCGCGAGGACGGGGGCGCCGAGCGCGAGGCAGGCGAAGATGGAAGTGATCACCCGGCTCAACATGTGCGGAGGCCCTCCAGCCACCGTGAGAGTCGCCGCGGCGTCGCCGGAGTTGCCTTCCCGTCTGTTCCGGATTCGAGAACGAAGCCCGCCGCGACCCGGGGCGCTACGAGGCGGCGGCCTCTTCGGCGGTGATGACGCGAGGCCGGGGGATGATCAGCTTGTGAGGTGGCGCGCCCCGGCTACCGAGCGCGCGCTAGGCCGCTTCAACGTACTCGACGAGGCTCGTCGGCTCGGGGACGGGGAGGCCGTCTTCACGCATGCCGCGCAGGTGCAGTTCGACGGCCTCGCGCATGCGCCGCTTTACTTCGTCAAGCGTCTTGCCGGTGGCGACGCAGCCCGGCAGGTCGGGCAGGTAAGCCGAGTAGTTCCTTTCGCCCTTCTCGATGACCATCGCGTATCGCATCTCAGGAGTCCTCTCAGTCCTTCAGCCCCGCCTGGGTCAGAATGCTTTTCAACGTCTTCGGGTGGAGGTCGTCGCCCGGGTGGCCGGAGACGGTCACGCGCCCCGGCTTGGCAGGGTGCTTGAACTGCCGGTGGCTGCCCTCGGTCGTCACCAGATACCAACCGTCGTCCCTCAACAGTTTGAGCACCTCACGTACTTTCATGCGCGGCGCGGTTCATGCGTCACGAGGCGGCGGCCTCTTCGGCGGTGATGATGCGGAGCTTGGGCGACTCCTGGAGGACGCGGGTGCCGGGCGGGACGGAGTGGGTGAGCCAGACGTTGCCGCCGATGACCGAGCCGCGGCCGATGACGGTGTCGCCGCCGAGGATGGTCGCGCCGGCGTAGATGATGACATCGTCCTCGATGGTCGGGTGGCGCTTGGTGTCGCGGATGAGCTGGCCCGTCACGTCCTTGTCGAAGGAGAACGCGCCGAGCGTGACGCCCTGGTAGATTTTGACGTTGCGGCCGATGACGGCCGTGCCGCCGACGACGACGCCGGTGCCGTGGTCAATGAAGAAGCTCGGGCCGATGCGGGTGCCGGGGTGGATGTCAATCCCCGTCCGGTGGTGCGCGTGCTCGGTCATGATGCGCGGGATGAGCGGCACGTCGAGCCGGAAGAGTTCGTGGGCGAGGCGGTAGACCATGATGGCGTACGCGCCGGGGTAGCTGAAGATGATCTCGTCGTAGCAGCCGGCGGCCGGGTCGCCGTCGTAGGCCGCCTTCACGTCCGAGGCCAGCACCGCGCGCAAGGCGGGCAGCTGCGACAGGAACTCTTCGGCGCACTCGACGGCCTGCCGCTCGGTGACGGGGCAGGCGTCTTCGAGCTTCTGGCCGTGGTTGATGGCGCGGCTGATCTGCTCGGTCAGCGTCTCGTAGAGCCAGGCGAGGCGCGCCTCGACGTGCAGGCGCAGCGCCGCCCCGGTCAGGCCCTGCGCGCCCGTGTAGCCGGGGAAGAGGAGTTCTTGCAGCGCCTCGGTCATCCGGATGACCTCGGCGCGCGAGGGGAGCGGACGGCGGTCGAGGTGGTGGATTTTGACGCCCTCGCGCGAGTACGACTCGACGAGCTCGCGGCCGGCGCGGCTGAGCTTTTCGTTCATAAAAAAAGTCCGGAGTCCGGAGTCAAAGCCTGGTTCTTGACTTCAGACTCCGGACTCTTGACCGCCTTTATTCGATTTCGATCCCGCGCTCTTTGGCGATGCCGCGGGCCTTCATGATGATGTCGTCGTCGGGCGGCTCGGTGCCGCGCATCCAAGCCTCGACCTCCTCGACGGGCCGGCCGAGCGCGACGGCGAACTTCGCGTCGTCGGATTCGAAGCCCGAGTCGCGCAGCCGCTTGAGGAGCGCGAGGCCGCCGACGGCGTCGGTGCCGCGGTCGTCGAGCGCGTTAGCCTGGGTGTCGGGTTCGTTCCTCGCTTCAGCCATTGTTGGTCGCCCCCTGTTGTTGGTCTCCGACGGTCGCCTGGTAGCCCAGGTCTTGAATCCTCTTGATGAGCGTGGTCTGCTGCACGACGCGGTCGTCGAAGGCGACGACGGCCGTCTTGCCGTTGAAGGTCACGCCCTCGACGCCGGCCGTCCCTTCGAGCGCCTCCCTGATGTCGGCGGCGCCCGACTCGCCGCGCATCCCCTGGATGTGAAACTCGGCCTTCATCCTCTGCCCCCTTCCCGGAGAGCGCCGCCCCGCGGCGGCGCTCGGTGTTTTCGTCTTGCTCGTGCGTGGGCGCATTATATCGTACTAGGTTCCGCCCTTTCTAATCGGCGCGCCGCGGGTGGCGCCGGCCTGCGAGTTGACAATTTACGCAGCCGGGGTAGAATTTTGCCTCTATCGTTCCCGCCTGCCGCGAGGCGCGGGAGAAACCCCCCGTCGCAATGACATCACGATTTACC
>JALZHT010000779.1 GCA_030860645.1 Acidobacteriota bacterium | reverse complement strand
GCCGTCGGCCGCACGCAGCCCGCGGTGAGCATCGCCGTCCGCCGCCTCGAAGAGGAAGTGGGCGCGCCCCTCTTCGACCGTTCGCAGAAGACGCCGACGCTCACCGAGGCCGGCGAGGTCATCCGCGACTACGCGCAGAGGATCGTGGCGCTGCGCGACCGGGCGCGGGCGTCGGTCGCCGAGCTGCGCACGCTCAAGCGCGGCCGCGTGCGCATCGGGGCCAACGAGAGCACCTCGCTCTACCTCCTCCCGCAGATCATCCTCGCCTTCCGGGAGAGCCACCCCGAGGTCAAGGTCGAGATTTTCCGGCAGACCTCCGAGCGGCTGCCGCGCGAGGTGCTGGAGCGCAACGTGGATTTCGCGGTGCTCGCCTCCGAGCCGCTCGACCGCGACCTCGAATCCTTCTGCGTGCTGAAGGACAAACTGGTGCTCATCCTGAACCCCGGGCACCCGCTCGCGGGGCGCGAGTCCGTGACGGTCGAGGAGCTGGGCCGCGAGTCTTTCCTCGCGCACAACGTCCGGACGGCCTCGCGCAACAAGGTCGTCGAGGTCTTCGCCGCGCACCACACGCCGCTCAACATCACGCTGGAGCTGGCGACGGTCGAGACCATCAAGCGCTTCGTCCAACTGAACGTCGGCCTCGCCTTCGTCCCGCACATGTGCGTGCGCGAGGAGCTGGAGCGCGGCGCGCTGGCGGCCGTCCCCGTCGAGGGGCTGGCCTACCACCGCACGCTGTGGGTCACTCACCTCCGCAACCCGACCTTCTCGCACGCGGCCGCGGCCTTCCTCCGGGTGCTGCGTCAGGAGGCGAAACTGCCGCCGGGGAAGAGGCGGAAAACGCCGCCCTCCCGGTAGCAGTAGCCCGCGCATAAACCGTTCTTATCCGGCCATAAAAATTATGACTTTGCTTTCCGGGGGCGCATCCCCTAGCATGCCCAACTCCGGACGGAGGCGTGTGCATGGCAACTCCCGAGCGCATCACCATTTTCGACACGACGCTGAGGGACGGCGAGCAGTCGCCGGGCTGCTCGATGAATCTGGCGGAGAAGGTTCGCCTCGCGCGGCAGTTGGAGGCGCTCGGCGTGGACGTGATCGAGGCCGGCTTCCCCGTCGCCTCCGACGGCGACTTCGAAGCCGTCAGGGCCGTCGCGGCCGTGTGCCGCCGGGCCTCGGTGGCGGCGCTCTGCCGCACGACCGAGGCCGACGTGGTGCGCGCCTGGGAGGCGGTCGGCGGGGCGGCCCGCCCGCGCCTGCACACCTTCGTCGCCACCTCCGACATCCACCTCGAACACAAGCTCAGGAAGACGCGCCGCGAGGTGCTCGAAATGACGCGCGCGGCCGTGCGCCGCGCCCGCTCCTTCACGGGCGACGTGGAGTTCTCGGCCGAGGACGCGACGCGCAGCGACGTGGACTACCTGTGCGAAGTCTTCGCGGTGGCGGCCCGTGAGGGCGCGCGCACGCTCAACGTGCCGGACACGGTCGGCTACGCGACGCCGACGGAGTTCCGCGAGTTGATCCGGGCGGTGCGCGAGCGCGTCGGCGGCGACCGGGGCGACCTCGTCATCAGCGTCCACTGCCACGACGACCTCGGCCTCGCCGTCGCCAACAGCCTCGCCGCGCTCGACGCGGGCGCGCGCCAGATCGAGTGCACCGTCAACGGCATCGGCGAGCGGGCCGGCAACGCCGCGCTCGAAGAGGTCGTGATGGCCTGCGCCGTGCGCGCCGACCGGCTCCCCTTCACCTGCGGCGTGCGCACCGAGGAGATTTACCCGACGAGCCGGCTGCTCTCCGAGATCATCGGCTTCGACGTGCAGCCCAACAAGGCGGTCGTCGGCCGCAACGCCTTCGCGCACGAGGCCGGCATCCACCAGCACGGCGTGCTCTCGAACCCGCTCTGCTACGAGATCATGACGCCGGAGTCGGTCGGCGTCCCGGCCAACCGCATCGTGCTCGGCAAGCACTCGGGCCGCCACGCGCTCGGCCTACGCTACGCGGAGTTGGGCCGCCCGCTCACGCCCGCCGAGCTCAACGCCGTCTACGCGCGTTTCACGGGGCTGGCCGACCGGAAGAAGCGCATCTACGACCAGGACCTGCTCTCGCTGCTCCAGCCCGCGGCGAAAGACCACCCCGCCCCTCTCGTGACCGACGGCGTTTTCGAGGCGGCCGAGGCCGCGACCGTCGGGAGTTACTGGGGCGACTAAATCGCCGGGCCGGGCCGGCCGCGGGCGTGGCGACAATTTTCCGCCCCGCTCTCACCTGAAACACACCCCGAGACGTAAAGGGACGCGTCGAGTCAAAAATGAGATTGAAGATAGCCGTACTGCCGGGCGACGGGATCGGCCCGGAGGTGACGCGCGAGGCCGTGCGCGTGCTGCGCGCGGTCGCCGACGCGTGCGGGCACGAGTTTGAGTTCGAAGAGTGGCCGGTCGGCGGCGAGGCGATCAGGCAGGCGGGCACGCCGCTGCCCCGCGCGACGCTGGACGCGTGTCTCGCCAGCGACGCCGTGC
>JALZHT010000778.1 GCA_030860645.1 Acidobacteriota bacterium | reverse complement strand
GGGCGTCCGCAGCGTCTTCACGCGCGACGTCTCGGTGGGCGGCCACCAGTACACGGCGCTGTTGCAGAAGGAGCTGGGGCTGACCTACGAGCAGGCCGAGCAGGTCAAGCGCGGCGGCCCGCCGCCGGCGCACGTCGAGGCCGTGGATATTGACGGCGTGCTCGAGACGGTCTCCGACATGCTGGCGCTCGAAATCTCGAAGACCTTCGACTTCTACCGCGCGACGGCCGACGACGGCGAGGGCGCGGTGCAGAAGATTTTCGTCTCGGGCGGCGGCTCGAAGCTGAAGGGCCTGAACGAGTACCTCTCGAACCGCTTCGAGATCCCCGTCGAGCCGCTCGACCCCTTCCGCCGCATCAAGGTCGACGCGCGGCGCTTCGACCCGGACTACATGCGCGAGGTCGTGCCGGAGATGGCCGTCGCCGTCGGGCTCGCCCTCAGAGGAGTGGAGGCTTAGATGATCAAGGTTAATTTACTCGACTCCGTCACCGACCGCGCGAGCACGACCGCGTCCGTCGAGGCCAAGGTGGCCGACCCGCGCATGCGCGCGCTGCTGCTCGGCGTCGCGGTCTTCGGTCTCCTCGGCCTCGCGATGGTCTTCGACTTCGTCAGCGCGCGGACGGCCGCGGCGCGGGCGCAGACCGAGCTGGAGAAGCAGAAGGAGATGGCCGCGCAGATGGCCGCCATCAACAAGGAGCAGGCCGAGCTGGAGAAGAAGATCAAGGACATCCAGACCCGCATCGAGGCCATCAAGGTGCTGCGCACCTCGCAGCAGGGGCCGGTCTCTTTGCTCTCGGCGATGAACGAGCGGCTGCCGGCCGTCCCCGAGTTCCGGCTCGAATCGGTCGAGCAGAAGGACGGCGAGCTGACCATCGAGGGCCACTCGCCGAACGAGTACGCCGTCACGCAGTTCGGGCGCAGCCTCGAATTCTCCTCCGACCTCTTCCAGAACGTCAGCATCGAGACCGAGCGCGAGACGCTGGAGATCAAGGCCGAGGACTACGCCGACATGAAGGGCGAGATCGACACCTCGTACAAGCCCGAGACCGTGCGCTTCAAGATCAAGTGCAAGTACGGCCCGTCGCAGCCGCCCGCCGGCCAGGAGCCGGACAAGAAATCGCGCGGCAAGAAGGGGGGCGCGCGCCGGTAAGCGCCCCGGCCGCCCCGGCCCGCCTCGGAAGGGAAACTAACGATGAGCAAGCTCGAAGTTCTACAAGAGAAACCCTGGTACGTGCAGGCCGCCCTCTTCGGGGCCGTCGCGCTCGTCCTCTACCTCGGCTTCTGGTACTTCGTCACGCGTGGCACGCGCGCCGCCACCGCCGAGGTCGAAGAGGAGGTGGCGACCCTCAAGCGGGCCAACGCCGGCGCGCAGATCGCCGCCCAGCGCCTCAACGAGTTCAAGGCCAACTACGCCCGCGCGCAGGCCGACTACGAAGACCTCAAGGCGCTGCTGCCCGAGCAGCGCGAGCTGACGATGGTCTTGCACAACATCCAGGAGCGCGCGCGCGGCCGCCTCTCGCTCGTCCGCTTCACGCCGAAGGACGAGGTGCAGAAGGACTTCTACTCGGGCAAGCCCGTCGAGGTCGAGGTCGCCGGCACCTACAACAACATCGGCCAGTTCTTCGCGCAGATGGCCGCCTACCAGCGCATCGTCTCCATCACCGACTTCAAGATCACGCGCGCCGCGGACAAGGGGAAGAAGGGCGCGCGCGACGGGCAGACGGTCGACGCGCAGTTCCTCCTGACGGCCTACTACGCCCCGCCCGAGAAGCTCCAGGCCGTGCCGGCGCCCGACGCGCAGGAGTCCGAGGGCAAGGGCAAGGGCAAGGGCAAGAAGGGCAAGTCGTCCAAGAAGAGCAAGGGCGAGAAAGACAAGGACAAGGACAAGAAGGAAGCCGAATGAGAGGCTCGTCGCTTTCACGAACTGAGCCCGGAGGCAGGAAGAGACTATGAGAGACAGCAAACGCACCTACGGCCGCGCGCTCCCCTTCGCCGGGGCGGCCCTGCTCGCGCTGTGCGCCTCGGCCGGCGCGCAGGAGGCCAGCAGCAGCTACCGCGGCACCGCGCGCGACCCGTTCGCCAGGTACAAGCCGCCCGTCCGCCGCAAGGTCGAGACGAAGAAGGCCGCGCCGGTCGAGCCGCCCGCCGTCGAGGCGCGCATCGAGCAGTACAAGGCGCAGAAGCTGGCCGCCATGAACTCGCAGCGGCCCGCGCCGAAGCCGACCACGGCGCTGCTCATCGGCGAGCTCCGCGTGACCGGCATCTTCCGCACGCCGCGCGGCTACGCGGCGATGGTCGAGGCCACCCCGATCAAGCTCTCCTACGTCATCTACCCCGGCGAGCCGTTCTACGACGGGATGCTCGTCGCCATCGAGGAGACGCGCCTCGTCTTCCGCCGCCAGACGCGCTGGACGGACGGCCGCGTCGAGGTCGCCGTCGACACCAAGCCGCTCCAGCAGCCGAACGCGGGCGACGCGCTGACGATGCCGCGGGACGAAGCGGCCGAGGC
>JALZHT010000130.1 GCA_030860645.1 Acidobacteriota bacterium | reverse complement strand
GGTCGCGGCCGGGCGCGGCTGGCACCGCGGCGTCATCGGGCTGGCCGCGTCGAAGCTCGCGGAGAAGACGGGGCGGCCGGCCATCGTCATCTCGCTCGACGTGGACGGGACGGGCCACGGCTCGGCGCGCAGCACGGAAGACTTCCACATGCTCGACGCGCTGACGAAAGCGTCCGACCTGCTCGAAAACTTCGGCGGCCACGCGCACGCCGCCGGCCTCCTCGTCCGCGAGGAGAACCTGCCCGCCCTGCGCCGCCGCCTTAACGAGCACGCCGCGCGCGTCGCCTGCCTCGCCGCCCCCGAGCCGTGCCTGCACGCCGACTTAGAGCTTGAGGCCGAATCAATCTCGCTCGAACTCTGCGACGAGCTGAGCGCGCTCGAACCCTTCGGCGCGGGCTGGCCCGACCCCGTCTTCGTCACGCGCGGCCTGAGAGTCGTCGGCGAGCCGCGCCTGCTCAAGGAGCGCCACCTGAAATTTAACGTCAACACCCCCGGCGGCCGCGTCTACGAGGCCGTCTGGTGGGGCGGCGCCGAGAAGTCCGCAGCAACGCCGCGCCCCGGCCAGCGCATCGAACTGGCCTACACCGTCGAGGCCAACAACTGGAACGGCCGCCGGCGTCTGCAACTGTCGGTCAAGGACTTAAAAGAAGTTTCGGGTTCCGGGTTCCGAGTTTCGAGTTAAAAACATTTCTTTAACTCGGAACCCGGAACCCGGAACTCGGAACGGCGAAGCCATGCAAGAGATTCGACCGCGCAAAAGGGTTTCGGTGATCGGGCTGCGCGCGTTCGCGCCGAAGGCGGTGCGCGTGGTGGCGCTGGTACTGCTGGCGGCCGGCGTCGGGGCGGTCGTCGTCTCGTATCTGCGTTTGAAGGATCGCCCCGTCTTCCGTCTGCGGTCGGGGCCGGCGCAGTTGTCGAAGGAGGTCGTCGGCGTCATAGACAACTTCGAGCGGCGCGAGATGAAGGGCGACCGGCTCCACGTGCTCTTGCGCGCGACGCGCGACGTGGCCTTCTCCGACGGCCACCACGAGCTGGAGAACGTCCACCTCGAAGTCTACCCGGACGAGGGCGCAAACCCCGACAAGATCGTCGCCCGCCGCACCATCTCGAACGAGGACAACACGCAGTTCGTCTTCAGCGGCGAGGTCGTCATCGAGACGCGCGACCGCCTCGTCGCCAAGACCGAGCAGGCCGAGTACGACACGAAGTCGAAGGTCGGCGTCATCACCGCGCCCGTCAACTTCGAGCGCGAGAACGTCTCGGGCCGGGCCGACGCCGCCACGCTCGAAGCCGAGAAGCAGCAGTTGGAACTGCGCGGCAACGTCGAGATCACCGTGCAGCCGGACGCCGGGACGAACCCGGCCGGGGCCGGCGGCGTGCCGCAGGTCAACCTGCGCGGCCGCCCCGTGACGGTCAAGTCGGGGCAGGCCCTCTTCGAGCAGAACGCGATGCGGCTCTCGTTCACGGGCGGGGCGGTGGCCGAGCAGGGGCCTGACCTGATGAGCGGCGAGGCCATGACCGGCCACCTCAGCGAGCAGAAGCGCGTCCGCCTCATCGAGTCGCACGGCAACGCCTACCTGCGCTCGCTGAACGAGGGGCGCGCCGCCGAGGTCTTCTCCGCCGACATGTTCTTCCACTTCGACCCGGAGCAGAAGCTCGTCGCCGCGCGCGCCGACTCGAACGTCCGCGCGCGCACGCTCGACGCCGACTCCGAGGCGCAGCTCGTCTCGCCCACGTCGGCCACCCTCGCCTTCGTCGTGCAGGGCGAGCGCAGCCTCCTCAAGACGATGCGCGCCGAAGGCCGCTCGGTCCTGACGCTGGCCGCGCCGAAGTCGAAGGCCGGCGACCCGCGGGCGGCCAACAAGCGCCTGACGGGCGACACCGTCCTGCTGTACTGGCGGGCCGGGGGGCGCGATTTGGAGAAGGCCGAGGCCGTCGGCAGCGCGGAGCTTTTGGTCGAGCCGGCCCACCCGACGCCCGAGGGCGACCGCAAGATGCTCTTCGCCGACCGCTTCGACTGCGACTTCTACGAGGCCGGCAACCTCGCCCGCCACTTCAAAGCCTCCGGCGGACAGCCCCGCGCCGTGGTCGAGCCTTTGCAGCCCGCGCCCAACCGGCATACGCGCACGCTCACGTCGCCTCTGATGACGGCGCAGTTCGTCCGCGAGACGCAGGACGTGGAGCGCATCGAGGCCCAGGGCGGCGCGCGCTTCGCCGAGGGCGAGCGCACGCTCACCTCGCAGCAGATGACGGCCAACTTCGCCGCGCAGGCGCTCGAACGGATGGACGCCACGGGCGACGCCCGCTTTAACGAGCGCGACCGCAACGGCCAGTCGGCGACGATGTCGTACACGGCGAAGGACGAGGTGGTACGCTTGCGCGGCGGCGAGCCTGTCGTCTGGGACTCGCGCGCGCGGCTGAAGGCCAACGAGATAGATTCGGACGCGCGGCAGAAAATCTCCTACGGCCGCGGCAAGGTGCAGACGACCTACTACAGCCAGGAGCAGACGAACGGGGCGGCGCCCTTCCGCAACACCAAAAGCCCGGTCTTCATCGCCTCGAACGCCGCCGAGTTCCACCACGACGCGCGGGTCGGCGTCTACACCGGCGCGGCGCGCGCGTGGCAGGACGACAACTTCGTCCGCGCCGACCGCCTCGTCCTGCGCGACGAGCAGAAGCGGATGGACGCCGAAGGCTCCGTCCAGAGCGCCCTCTACAACGCGCGCCGCAAGGAGCCGAACGGCCGCCCCGCGGTCGTCCCCGTCTTCGCCACCTCGCGCCGCATGTCCTACACCGACGCCGAGCGCCTCCTCCACTACGAGGAAGACGTGGACATCAAGCAGGGGACGGAGCGCATCACGGGCGGCGTCGCCGACGTGTACCTCCTGAAGGAGACCTACGAGGTCGAGCGCACCGTCGCGCAGCGCCAAGTCGTCGTCACGCAGCCCGGCCGCCGCGGCACGGGCGACTGGGCGCAGTACACGGCCGCCGACGAGACGGTGGTGCTGACGGGGAACCCGGCGCGCGTCGAGGACGCCGAGAAGGGCACCTCCGAGAGCCGCCGCATGGTCGTCCACCTGCGCGAGGATCGCGTCGTCAGCGACGCCGGCCCCGGCGGCAAACAGTCCACCGGCCGCGTCCGCTCGACGCACAAGATTCGCAAGCAGTGAGAGTCAGTAGAGAAAAATCTGTTGCAATAAACCCGGCACGGCGGTAATCTCCCGCCCGTGGGCGGCCTACCTCAATCCGACGCCCACCAAGCACACAACAACCTAGCCGCCCGCAAGGCAGCTTGTTCCCGGCTAGGCTGGCGTGCGTACTAGATCAGCGCGAGCACGCTTTCGAGCAGGCTTCGCACAGCCTCCGTGAGGCTGTCCGGCTCATCGTTCTGCATATAGCCGTCAGCCGACGGCTCTTGCGCGGTTGACGACTCCGGGGCGGGCGTATGCATTATCCCGGCGAACGCGGGGCAGCAAAGGGCTAGCACTAACGCGGCCGTCGTTAGAGTTCTTCGCATCGTTCTTTCTCTCTTTTATGGAGTGTTCGAGTGGCTTAACCGTCCATCCCGCAGGGGTGTGACGGTTTTTTCGTGTCCCCCGGGTTCACGGCGAGCACAGTGGAAAGGCTTACCTCACATGACTTTAGCAGAGGAACGGCTGAAGCAACTAGATAACCCCTCACTGACGGAAGATGAGCGGGCCTTGCTCCGCTGCCGTGTCGCGGCCGAACTCATCCACACGGGGCAATATGAGGCCGCGCGCGAGGCGTTAGGCGAACACTGGCGGGGCGTCGGGGAGCGCCCGAATGTCAGAGGGCTGGGCGAGGCCACGGCCGCCGAAGTGTTGTTACAAGTCGGCGCTCTGTCGGGGTGGATAGGCGTGGGTGGGCAGGGAGCGGCGAAAGACTTGATAAGCGAGAGCGCCGCTATCTTTGAAAGGCTCGGAGAGTCCGACCGGGCGGCGACGGCCCGCGTCGATCTGGCGCTCTGCTACTGGCGGGAGGGCGCGTATGACGAGGCCCGCGTGCTTTTGCAGGGGGCGGCGGCCATCACGGGTGACTCGGAGTTAAAGGCTAAGACGGTCTTACGATTGGTTGTGGTTGAGACTTCGGCCGGGCGGTACAGTGACGCGCTCCGCCTGCTCACGGACTTCACGCCGCTTTTTGAAGAGAGCACTAACCACGCCCTTAAAGGCAGCTTCCATAACGAACTCGCCATCGTCTTACAGCTTCTGGGCAAGGCGGAGCGCCGCGAGGACTACGCGGACAGGGCTATCCTTGAATACACGGCGGCGGCTTACCACTTCGGGGAGGCGCGGCACGTCCGGTACGTCGCGCGCATCGAAAACAACCTCGCCTTCCTGCTCTACAAGCTGGGCCGCCACCGTGCCGCGCACGAACACTTAGACCGCGCGCAATCTATCTTTACGAGCCTTAAAGATGCGGGGAGCCTCGCGCAGGTGGACGAGACCCGGGCGCGGGTGCTCGCCGCGGAACAGAAGTATCGAGAGGCTAACCGCATCCTCGCGGGCGCGATCCAGACTTTCGAGCAGGGCGGCGACTCGGCGCTACTGGCGGACGCGCTCACGGTGCATGGCGTCATACTAGCAAGGCTCGGAGCCTATGACAGTTCCGCCGCCGCCTTGCGGCGCGCGGCGGACATGGCAGAAATCCCCGGCGCACATAGTAACGCGGCGCTGGCCGTGCTCGCGCTCATAGAGGAACATGGGGCGCGGCGCGCGCTACATTCGGATGAGGTTTATAACGCTTACCTGCGCGCCGATAAGCTGCTCAAAGACACGCAAGACGCGGAGGATATAGCGAGACTTCGGGCGTGCGCCCGCGTCGTCATGCGGAGGCTGGCGGGCAGCCGGATACACGATAAAGACTTTTCCTTTTACGGAGAGATACACGAACTAGAGGCCAAGCTGATAGAACAGGCTTTAGAGGAGGCGGGTAGCAGCGTCGTGCGGGCCGCTAGACTGCTCGGCCTCACTCACCAGACGCTCGGCACGATGCTGAGCCAGCGGCACAAGAATCTCGCGGGGAAGCGGAGGCCGCGTGAGAAGCGACTGCGGAGCATCATCAAGGAGCCGAAAGATTAAAAGGGCGGCGAAGCCTCGTTTGGAGCCTCACCGCCGGTTTTCATGCGGGGCCGTGTGTCAGGCTTTCACTGACCAGCGTAAAGAGGTGGTGCGCCTCACCCGGAGGCGGTCGGGCCGTAGCCCGAACAATACACGCGCCGTAGCGCCACGGCCCCGCGCCATGCACAGTATCCCTCCGCCGGATTTTTTGCAAGACATTTCCGCCGGATTTTTTGCGCACGGATTACGGACGGTTGGGGCGATCCCGTCTTAGTTTTCGCGTCAGTGGTAGACTTTTCGGGCGAAGCCGGGCTGAAGTGATTTTCGGGCCGCGCGGGGAATTGCCGGGCGAGTTGTAGGATTATCGGGTAGGGGGCTATTACCGGGCAAAGCCTTTCGATGGAGATTGGCTGTCGTTAAGCACGTCGGCTACAAACATAAAGCCCGCGGCGGGGCTTTTAAGATGTGTAGAACCGCCCGCGTGAAATATAATCTTGGCCGTCATGCAGACTGAGCAAGTCGAGGTCACGACCAGCGCCGACCCGCGCGGCGGGCGCGGGACGCAGAAGCCCCGCCCGCCGTCGGCCGAGGCGCTGGCCGCGTCCGAGCTGGTGAAGCGCTACGGGAAGCGGCGGGTGGTGGACGGCGTGAGCCTGCACGTCGACCCGGGCGAGGTCGTCGGCCTGCTGGGGCCGAACGGGGCGGGGAAGACCACGACCTTCTACATGATCATCGGCCTGGAGCGGCCCGACGGCGGGCGCATCACGCTCGGCGGGCGCGACATCACGAAACTGCCGATGTACCTGAGAGCGCGCCTCGGCGTCGGGTATCTCCCGCAGGAGCCTTCGGTCTTCCGCAAGATGACGGCCGCCGAGAACGTCCTCGCCGTGCTGGAGACGATGGGGCTGCGCCGCGGCGAGCGCTACCGGCGGCTCGAAGAGCTGCTGGAGGAGTTCGGCATCCAGCACGTGCGGAACACGCGCGGCGACGCACTCTCGGGTGGCGAGCGCCGCCGCACCGAGATCGCGCGCGCGCTCGCCACCGAGCCGCAGTTCATCCTGCTCGACGAGCCTTTCGCCGGCATCGACCCGAAGGCCGTCGACGACATCCAGCAGATGATTCTTTATTTGCGCGGGCGCGGCATCGGCATCCTCATCACCGACCACAACGTCCGCGAGACCCTCGGCGTCACCGACCGCGCCTACATCATGGCCGAGGGGCGCATCTTCCGCGCCGGCGGCCCCCTGGAGCTGACCGAGGACGCCGAGGTGCGCCGCCTCTACCTCGGCGAAAAATTCCGCCTGTGAGAAGGCTGGTACACGCTCCGGCCCCAAATCGGTTATAATCTCTCCCGAACCGCTTGACGGTTTCTTGAAATCAACAGACGAAAATTTAAGCAGCCGTTAGATCCGCCGTAATTATGTCGGTGAAGCTCACCACAAGTCTCTCGCAGCGACTCGTCCTGACGCCGCAGTTGCGCCAGCGCATCGAGATGTTGCAGATGACCTCGCTCGAACTGAGCGACCTCATCCAGCAGCAGTTGCTGGAGAACCCCGTCCTCGAAGAGGTGGCGTCGCAGGACGAGAAGCGCGAGATCGAGACGCAAATCATTGACCAGCTCGCCGGCGCGCACGACGAGCCGGCCGCCTTCGAGGCCGCGGCCCCCGACTCGCTCAACGGCAACCTGAACTCGCCCAACGGCGCGAGCGACGCGGCCGCCGCCGAGGCCGCGCCCGAGTCGCTCGACACCTTCGGCGACGAGCGCGCCGCCTCCGCCGAGGAGTTCGGCGAGGACGCGGGCGGCGACGAGCAGCCGCGCGACGCCTTCGAGGAGATCGACTTCGGCCGCGAGTTCCAGGACTACCTCGACCCCGGCTACAAGACGCAGGAGTACGAGTACAAGGAGGACGCGCCGACCTTCGAGCAGTTCCTGACGCGCGCGCCCTCGCTCGCCGAGCACCTCGAATGGCAGCTCCACATGACGCAGGTCCCGGAAGACCTCGTCGCCGTCTGCGAGTGCGTCATCGGCAACCTCGACGGCGACGGCCGCCTGAACGCGACCAACGAGGAGATCGCCGAGCTGTCCGCCTGCGCCCCCGAGCGCGTCGAGGAGGCGCGCCACGTCGTCCTCCACCTCGACCCCGTCGGCTGCGGCGCGCGCGACGCGCGCGAGTGCCTGCGCGTCCAGTTGAAGGCGCTCGGGCCGGACGCCTGCCCGCGCGGCGCGGAGCGCTGCATCGCCGGGCGGCTCATCTGCCCCGAGATTTCGCTCTCGGACTTGCAGCAGCACAAGCTGCCGAACCTCGCCAAGCAGTTGGGCGTCGAGGTCATCGAGCTGGTCGAGGAGCTTCAGCACATACGCAAGCTCGACCCGTACCCGGGCCGCCGCTACTCGTCCGAGGAGCCGATCCTGATCGCCCCCGAGGTCTTCATCGAGAAGGTGGACGACGAGTACGAGATTTACTTCGCCGACGACGGCGGCCCGCGCCTGCGCATCAGCCAGAGCTACCAGCAGATGCTCGGCCGCCAGGACACGACCAAGGAGACGCGCGACTTCATCAAGGAGAAGATGCGCTCGGCCGTAGACCTCC
>JALZHT010000777.1 GCA_030860645.1 Acidobacteriota bacterium | reverse complement strand
CGTCGAGCGTTAGCCGGACTCGACGCCCTCCCCCGCGGTCGGGCTTCCGCCTGTCAACTCGAAACTTATTTTTTAACGGTGCGGGCAACGTGACTGTTGTCGGCCCCCGGGCCTTGTAGTATAAAGACCGCGGCGCGTCCCTTGAGCGCGCTCCTTCGCACGCCCCGCGCGGGCGAAGGCACACGAGGGGACGCGCCTTTTCTGTATCTGCTCGGCGGCAGTTTTCCACAAGCACACGACTTAAACGGCTAAGCTCCCGATGGCACAGTTTATTGATTCGACGCGCGACCAGTTGCTGGAGCGCCCGCTGCCGCACAGCCCCGAGGCCGAGCGGGCCGTCCTCGGGGCCGTCATCCTCGACAACGCGGTCGTCAACCAGGCCATCGAACTCCTCCGCCCCGAGGACTTCTACCAGCGCGCCCACCAGTTCGTCTTCCGCGCGATGATCGGCTTGAGCGAGCGCGGGAGCGAGATCAACCCGATCCTCCTGGGCGAAGAACTCCGCCGCGAGGGCGCGCTGGAGCAGACGGGCGGCATCGCCTTCATCTCGGAGCTGACCTACGGGCTGCCGCACTTCACCAACGTCGCGGCCTACGCGAAGGTCATCAAGGACAAGTCGCTGATGCGCCAGCTCGTCAAGGTGGCGAACAAGATCACGAGCGAGGCGCTGGAAGAGGAGGACGAGGCCCAGGTCATCCTCGACCACGCCGAGGCGATGATCTTCGCCCTCGCCGACGAGCGCACCCGCCAGGGCTTCGCCCACATCAAGCCGGTCGCCGACCAGCTCCTCGAAAAAGTCCAGGAGATGGCCGGCCGCTCCGCCATGCTCACGGGCCTCGCCACCGGCTTCAGTGAACTCGACACGATGACCTCCGGCCTCCAGCCCTCCGACCTCATCATCGTCGCCGCCCGCCCCTCGATGGGCAAAACGAGCCTGTGCCTGACGCTCGCGCAGAACGCGGCGATTCAGGCGGGGGCGGTGGTGGGCATCTTCAGTCTGGAGATGTCGAAGGAGTCTTTGGTGATGCGCATGCTCTGCTCGGAGGGGCGGGTGGACGCGCACCGTTTCCGCAGCGGGTATCTGTCGCGCGACGAGTGGGCGCGGCTCGCCGGCGCGCTCGGCACGCTCGCCGACGCGCGCATCTACATAGACGACACGCCGGGCATCTCGGTGCTGGAGATGCGCGCCAAGTGCCGCCGCCTCGCCGCCGAGCAGAAGCGGCTCGACCTCGTCGTCGTTGACTACCTCCAGCTCATGTCCGGCTCCTCGCGCCGCGTCGAGTCGCGGCAGCAGGAGGTCTCGCAAATCTCGCGCGAGCTGAAAGGTCTGGCGAAGGAACTGAACGTCCCGCTTGTCGCCCTCTCCCAGCTCTCGCGCGCGCCCGAGGCCCGCAGCGACCACCGCCCGCAGCTCTCCGACTTGAGGGAGAGCGGCTCGATTGAGCAGGACGCGGATTTGGTCGGGTTCATTTACCGTGAGGAGCAGTACAACCGGACGGAGGAGAACGCGGGGATCGCGGAGTTGATTATCGCCAAGCAGCGCAACGGCCCGACGGGGACGGTCAAGCTCGCCTTCCTGAAAGAGTTCACGAGGTTCGAGAACATGTGGCGCGAGTGAAGCCCCCGGCCACGTCCTCTCCGTCGGAAGAATTTTCGCGGGCGCGGTCGGGGGCCGCGCCCGCGTTGCTTTAGGAGTCGCGGCCGCGCCGGATGAGGTGGTCGAGGCTCCACGGGCCGCCGCCCGCCGCCGCGAGGTAGAGGAAGACGAAGCTGTAGAGGGCGGCCAGCTCGCCGCGGTTGAGGATGGGCCAGAAGCCCGCGGGGTAGTGCCATCCGAAATAGGCCACGGCCATCATGCCCGAGAGGATGAAGGCGACGGGCCGCGTGAAGAGACCGACGAGCAGGAGCAGCCCACCGAAGAATTCGAGGATGCCGCCCAGGCCCATCAGCGAGAACGGGTTGAAGGCGAACGGCGGCGGCGCGGGCGCGCCGGGCGCGGGCGGCGGGGTGAGGACGCCGAACACTTTCTGCGCGCCGTGCTGCATCAGCAGGATGGCCGAGACGATCCGCAGGAGGCTGAGAGCGCGCGGCGCCCAGGTGGTCGCGAACGAGTTGTGATCTGCCATTTCTTCCCTCCAGATGTTTAAATGTGCGGCTGCCGCCGGCGGCCGTCGGGCGCGGCCCGGCAGGCCACTAACTTTTCGCCTCTCCGGGCGGCGCGGCGTTCACCCCGCCGGCGCTTCCGACTTAACCCCCGGGCGCAACCTCCGCGTCGCCGCCGAAGCGGTAGGCCGCCATGCTCAGGCTGCCGTACGTCCATCCGCGGTGGAGGCTCTCGCCGCGCGCCGTCGCGCCGTCCGACCCCGCGCCCATCGCCACGAAGAGCGGCAGGAGGTGCTCGTCGGTCGGGTGCGCAACCGACGCGTGCGGCGCGAGCCTCCTGTAATCGAGCAGCTCTTCGACCGCGCCTTCAGAAATTTTTCGGAAAAGCCACTCGTCGAACTCCGCAGCCC
>JALZHT010000129.1 GCA_030860645.1 Acidobacteriota bacterium | reverse complement strand
CGCATGGCCCGGCTCCTCGCCGAAATCGAGGCCGCGGGGGGCGGCAAGCGCGGCGCGCGCTTCGTCTGCGTGATCGCGCTGGCAGACCCCTCGACCGGGGAGGTCGAGACCTTCGAGGGCGTCTGCGAGGGGAGCATCGCGCGCGCGCCGCGCGGCGACAAAGGCTTCGGCTACGACCCCGTCTTCGTGCCCGCGGGCCACCACCAAACCTTCGGCGAGCTGACGGACGAAATCAAACAGGAGATCAGCCACCGCGCGCGCGCACTGAGGAAGGCGGCCGCGTTCCTCCGCGAGCGTTTCTGTCAACTAACTTGACCGCGCGTTCCGGCCGTCGCTAGAATCGCCCGCGGCCGAAAGTTTTTCCGGGGCGTAGCTCAGTCTGGTGGAGCGCTCGGTTTGGGACCGAGAGGCCGGGGGTTCGAATCCCTCCGCCCCGATTCTTTAGCGACGGCGTCCGCTCCGGCTCATCCCTCACAGACTCCCACTTCAAATCCGGTTGCCGCTCGAACGCAGCGTCGAGGCCGCGACGAGCAAGAGCGCCAGGCCGAGTGCGATGGACAACAGCCCCGCTTCGGTTTTACCGGCCGTCGAGAACCAGAGGGAGAACACCATCAGCGCGACGGCCAGCCCGGCGCAGGCGTAGCCGACTACTCTTTGCGTCACTTTCCTTCCCCCATAAAATCTCAAATTAAAGACACACGCGGGCGCGTCCCCCAGTTGAAGAGTGTACCTTCTACCGTGTTGCCGTTCGATGACGTGCCTGTGATTTTTACATGACCGGCGGGAAGCGGTTTGACGGAAGGGCTTTGCGCACGCGCGAGCCTCACGTTGAAGCCAGCCGCCGCGCCGGGCAGCCTTCGCTTTTCTCTCAAGAAATTGTTAAGACTCTCGTGCGCCGCCCCGTGTGTGCTGCCCCGGACAGAGATTCCGTCCGCCTTCAAATACATTCGGCGCAGATGACAACGCACGTTCGGCGCAGGAGGCTTATGAACAAAAGGACACTGGCAATTCTGTTAGGCGCGCTCTGCTGCATCGCGGCGCTGGCGCTCGCGCGGCCCGCGGGGGCGCAGAGGGGCGGCAGGCAGATCATCAACGGCACGGTCGTCGGCATCAGCGGGCGCGCCGTCTCCCGCTCGCGCCCCTTCCGGCTCATCGTCAACGACTACACTTCGCCGGGCGACTTGCAGGCGCTTAACGACGCCCTGCAAAGGGGGCAGGACACACTGCTCCGCAGGCTCGAAGACCTGAACGCGGGGCGGATCGCCATCGGCAACAACGTCGGCGTCACCGCCAACGCCATCATCCGCACGCCGCGCGCCGAGGGCGGCTCGAAGATCACGGTTCTCTACCGGCGCGACGTTAACATCTACGAGTTGCGCTACGGCGCGCGCTCGCAGGACTACCGCTTCGGCTACGCGGAAATCTTCCTCGACGAGCGGGGCCGCGGCGAAGGGACGTTCATCCCGGCCGCGCGCGTCCGGCTCCGCGACGGCAACACCTGGGAGGTCGAGGACTTCGGCGTCTTCCCGGCGCGGATCATCGGCGTGCGCTCGTCGGGCAGCGTCCCGGCCCGCTAAAGCCGTCCGCGGGATGGGCGAGGGCGACATCATCGCCGTCTTCGACGACAAGCTGGGGCCGACCCTCGAAGTGCTCGACAGGCACGGCGCCGTGCCGGCCGCGACCGTCAACGCCGACGCGGCCGCGGCCCCCACGGCGGGTTAGTGAATGAAGATGGCTTCGTCCTGGGCGGAAGAGGCAGACAGGCAGGCGCGGGCGATCACGCGCGACCTGGCCGAGGCCGGCGCGGCGAAAGGGATTCGCGTGACGTACCAGAAGCGCGAGGCGAGGTTCGCGCTGAAAGCGGACACTTCCGTCACCTACTTCTCCGCCCACGATTACGAAACTGCCGGCGGGATGGACTGGCTCCAACTCCGCATCGACATCCTGTCGCGCGTGAAAAACGGGGGGCGGCCGCAGACCCTCAAGGCTCCCGAAAATGGGCTGATTTGACCCGTCCTACCCGGCCGGGCGGTCTCCCGCCGGGCGATTTCCTCGATTCGGGGCCGGGGCGGGCCGTGCCGGGTGTTTTTTCTCGGAATTTAGCTAAAAAATCCCATTTTTTCGAGACGTGAGGCCGCCCGGTGTGATATATGTCCTGCTAAGCTTTTCGACCATCTTCCCGTTTCACAGGAGGTCCTGACAGCAGCCCATGGCGACGAAATCAGGAAAGAAGCGCATGTCCCAGTCCGAAGTGGTCAACCACTTCGCCGAGCGGTTCGAGTTGAAGCGCGCGCAGGTGAAGGAGCTTTTCGAGGAACTCTCCACCCTCGCCAGCCGCGAAGTTAAAGAGAACGGAGAGTTCGCCCTGCCGGGTTTCGGCAAACTGGTCCTGTCGGAGCGTAAAGCCCGCGAGGGGCGCAACCCGCAGACCGGCGAGACGATCCAGATTCCGGCCAAGACCACCCTCAAATTCCGTCTGAGCAAGTCGATGAAAGACACGGTGGTCCCGAAAAAGTAGCGCCGCACTTCCCGACAGTACGTCATTTTTTCTACGCATCCGCAGAAGAGACCGCTCGGCCTGAGAGTGCGCCCCGCCCATTCTCACGTCCCGGCGGTCTTTTTGTCGGCCCCGGCCCCGCCTCCCCTTCCCCATAAACTTTGAGTATTCATCAGTTTAGCTCCGGGCCGCGGCCACCTTCCGTCCGTCCGTCCGTGGCCGCCTCCGTGCGTCCGGGGCGGGTCAAAAAAAGACTAGAAATTCCGGCCGTTTTCATGTAATATCCCGCTTTTCCCGGATACCGTAACATGCAGACAAGGTGATGGGGTGAAGGAACGAGCGGGCGGGTTTGTGCAAAATTTCTGGGGAATGTAATTGAATCGCATCCCGGAAATTGTTCTCTGCATCTAAATTCTGACTAATAACAGCGCCTCCCGACAAATTCCCCGGGGGCCGGAGAGATAGAAGGAGCTGAGGAAAAGTGATTGCAACCGAGACACTTCCGCTGGCAGAGCGGCTTAAGATGATTGACCACATCCAGGCGCGCCGCTATTCGAAGTTGATGGGCGCGCCCCTCGACATCGCGACCGAAGGCATCGTGCGCCACCTGCGCGCGTGTGACCGGATGGACGTGAACCCGGACGTGGCGGCGGTGCGCGAAATCATCGACGACGCCTTGAACGGCCGCCGGGTCTTCGCCGAAACCTTCAACAACGCCGCCTAGAGCGGCACTAAGACCGCCGTTTCCGGCCTTTTTAGAAAACGCCCGCCGGCTCCGCGGAGCCGGCGGGCGTTTCCATTCGCGCAGGCCGTCGCCCGCTTTTTCAAGCACCGCCTTCCGGCACCCGCCGCAATTCCGACTGCTCCTCGAACAGGGTTTGGGCGTCGGCGTCGCCCCCGGCCGGCGGGTCGTCTACCTGCCGCAGCACGTCGAGCAGGGCGATGGCGATGGCGACGATGACGGGGCCGAGCACGAGGCCGATGACGCCGAAGACCTGGAGGCCGCCGAGCACCGAGAAGAAGATGATAAGCTCGTGCAGCCTCGTCCTCTCGCCGACCAGCTTGGGCCGCAGGAAGTTGTCCACCGAGCCGATGACGAGCACGCCCCAGGCCGTGAGGGCGACGGCCCAGCCCCACTGCCCCGTGGCGAAGAGGTAGAGTGCCGCCGGCACCCAGACGATGAAGGCCCCGGCCATCGGGATCATCGAGAGGAAGATCATCACCACGCCCCACAGCAGCGGCGACGGCAGGCCGACGGCCCAGAAGGCCAGCCCACCCAGCACGCCCTGGATGGTCGCGATCACGAGCACGCCGTAGACGCTCGCGCTGATCACGTCGCGCGTGCGCAGGAAAATCTCGCTGGCCTTCGGCCCCTCGACCGGCATCGCCGCGCGCGCCGCGGCCCGCAGGCTTTTGCCGTCGCGGAAGAGGTAGTACATCGTGAAGATCACGAAGAAGACTTCGACGACGACGCCCACCACCCCGCCGACGAAGCCGATGGTGCGCCCGGCAATCGCCCCGCTGAAGTTCCGCAGCCGCTCGGCGACGAACTGCTGCGACTCGGCCGAGCGCAACTGGTTCACGTCCACGTAGCGCCCGAGCCAGTTCAGCGCGCGCCCCATGACGGGCGAGTTGGGGTCAAGCAGGGCCTCGACATACGCCTGTAAATTCTGGGCGAGGCCGGTCATCTCGCGGACGACGGCGACGGTGATGAGCGAGAGCGGGACGAGGATGGTGATGATGACGAGCAGCGAAGAGAGCGCGGCGCTCCAGCCGGGGTGGCCGAGGCGGGCCTCGATCCGCCTGTGGACGGGGTAGAAGACGATGACCAGCACGAGCGCCCAGAGCAGCACCTCGATGAAGGGCTGGAGCATCAGCCAGCACAGGTAGAGCGCGATGATGGTGACGGCCAGCAGGCCGAGCCACCTGACGAGTTTGCTCCTTGGCACTCCTCTTTGCCTCATGGTCGGCACACTTTATCACAGCCCCCCCGACGCCATCTGAAGTTTCGTGACCCCGGCCGGCGGCCTCACGGGTCGGTTGAGGGCGCAGACAACGGCGTGCTAACATTCGGCCCGCTGGTCAGAGCGCCCGCCCCCGTAGCTCAGTGGATAGAGCATCTGCCTTCTAAGCAGAGGGTCGCACGTTCGAGCCGTGCCGGGGGCATTCAGGAGGAGGACTTGGCATCCCGGGCGAACTTGTCAGCGCCGACTCCGTCCGGTAATATTCCCCTCGCCAGCTTTCCTCTTGCGGCGGCTATAGCTCAGTTGGTTAGAGCGCGTGACTGTGGCTCACGAGGTCGTCGGTTCGAGACCGACTAGCCGCCTTTCTTTCCCGCCTTTCAGCCCCTCCGTTGCCTTCGGTCTGAGGTCGCGTTTATACTCCACGTCGAAACCCCGTCGGGACACTCTCGATTCCCCCGAGGCGCGTTCTCCCTCTTCAACTTTCGGTCGGAGGTCTGTGTCTATGTCGTCTCGTTCACGCGCGCGCGGGCTCCGACCCTTCCTGGGCCTCGCGGCGGTCGCCGCGCTGTCATCTCTCCTCACCGCGCAGGCTTTCGCGCAGGGCGGGTCGTCGGGGCGGATCGAGGGCGTGGTGGCCGACAAGGCCGGCGCGGCCATCGGCGGCGCGCGGGTCGAACTCGTCAACCCGCAGCAGGCGCTCCTCCGGGCCACGGAGGCCGACGCCGAGGGTCGCTTCCGCTTCGAGAACGTGCCGCCCGGCTCTTACGTCGTGCGCGCCTCGGGCAAGAACTTCTCCAGTATCCGCGTCCCGGTCACGGTAGCCAACGGCGCGACCGCCGCGCTCAACGTCACCCTCGACATCGAAACCTTCTCCGAGCAGGTGACGGTGACGGCCGAGACCGGGCAGGCGCTCGACCCGGCGCGTGTGCCGCAGCAGATCAACGTCGTCGCCGAGGAGGCGATTATGCAGCGCACGACCGCCGTGCTCGCGCAGGTGGCCGACGAGGAGGTCGGCGTCGCCATGCAGCGCACCAGCCCGACCATCGGGGCGGTGCTCGTGCGCGGGCTGACCGAGGTCGGCGTCTACGTAGACGGCGTCCGCTACACCACCTCGACGCAGCGCGGCGGCATCAACACCTTCTTCAACCTCAACGACCCGACGGGCCTGAGCGCCGTCGAGCTGCTGCGCGGGCCGAACACGGCGCAGTACGGCTCGGACTCTCTGGGCGGCACCGTCCAGCTCATCTCGCGTCAGCCGGCGTTCGGCTTCGACACGCCGCAGACGAGCGGCGAGTTCAGCACCTTCTTCACCAGCGCCGACCTCTCCTTCGGCAGCAACGCCCTCGTCACCTACGGCACGCGCCGCTTCGGCCTGCTGGCGAGCGGGACGGGCCGCCGCGTCAACACCCTGCGGCCCGGCGGCGGCATCGACAGTCATTCGGCCGTCACGCGCTTCCTCGGCCTGCCCTCGAACATCACCGGCGAGTCGCGGCTGCCCGACACGGCCTTCACGCAGTACAGCGGCCTCATCCACCTGACCTTCGCGCCGAGCGCCGACCAGCAGTTCAGCTTCCGCTACCTGCGCAGCCAGCAGGACGGCGGCAAGCGCTACGACCAACTGCTCGGCGGCGACGGCAACCTCGTCGCCGACCTCCGCAACCTGATGCTCGACTTCGGCTACCTGCGCTACTTCCGCCAGCACGTCGGGCCGTTCGACAGCTTCTCGGCCACCGTCTCTTTCAACAGCCAGCGCGAGGAGCGCGTCAACCAGGGCGGGCAGGGCAACCCGCTCGCCGCCGTCACGCACGACTACGAGCGCACGAACGCCGCCGGCGTCAGCTTCTTCCTCGACAAGCAGTTCTCGTCCCGCCACAACTTCCTCCTCGGCGGCGACCTCTACCGCGACTCGGTCAACGCCTCGTCCTTCAGCGTCGACCCGGCGACGAACGCCGCCTCCGTGGTGCGCCCCCGCGTCCCCGACGCCGCGCGCTACATCCTCGCCGGCCTCTACGTGCAGGACTCGTTCGAGGCTGTCCCCGAGCGCCTGCGCGTCAGCGGGGCGCTGCGCTACAACGTCGGCTCCTACCGCGCGCGCGCGGCCGACAGCCCCCTCGTCGCCGGCGCGCCCCTCTGGCCCGACGACTCTCTGCGCGTCGCCGACTTCTCAGGCCGCATCGGCGCGGTCGTGACCGCCGCCCGCGGGCTTAATTTCGCCTTCAACTACAGCCGCGGCTTCCGCGCGCCGAACATCACCAACCTCGGCTCGCTCGGCCTCGTCGGCGTCGGCTTCCAGGTCGCCACCACCGACGTGCTCGGCCTCGGCGCGACCGTCGGCACGACGGCCGACGACACGGCCGTGACGACCGGCGTCGAGGTCTCGCCGCTTAAGTCGGAGACGAGCAACAACTACGACTTCAGCCTCCGCTACCGGCGGGGCCGCTTCGACACCGAGTTCACCGCGTTCGTCATAGACTACGGCAACACCATCGTCCGACAGACGCTCATCCTGCCGCCCGGCGCGGTCGGCCTGCGCCTCGGCAGCCAAGTCGTCGAAGAGCAGCTCCCGAGCGGGGCCGTCCTCGTGCCGGCCTCGGCCTCGCCCGTGCTCGTGCAGGCCAACTTCGGCAGCACGCGTTTGAAGGGCGTCGAGTACGAGATGGACTGGCGGCTGACCGATACGTGGACGTTCGGCGGCAACTACACCTTCGTCCACGCCGCCGACCGCGAGACGGGCGAGCCGCCCAACCTCGGCGGGGCCGGCATCCCCGGCCCGTTGGGCTTCCTGCGCCTCCGCTTCCAGCCCCCGGCCGCGCCCTACTGGGTCGAAGCCTACTCGACGCTGACCGGCCGACAGGATCGGCTCTCGACGCTCGACCTCGCCGACCGCCGCACCGGCGCGTCGCGCTCGCGCGCCAACATCCAGAACTTCTTCCGCCGCGGCGCCTGCGTGCGCGGCGTGACGACGCCGGGCACTTCGGGCTGCGGCTCGGCGGGCGGCACCCTCGTCGCCACCGGCGAGACTCTGGCGCAGGTGCAGAACCGGCTGCTGCCCATCGGCGCGACCATCAACGGCGTCACCGTCGTCAACAACGACACGAGCGTCCCGCTCTACCCCGAACTCCCCGGCTACGGCCTCGTCGGCCTGCGCGGCGCGCTCAGCTTCGGCGAGCACTCCGAGGTCTTCTTCGACTTCGAGAACATCGGCGACAAGCAGTACCGCGG
>JALZHT010000776.1 GCA_030860645.1 Acidobacteriota bacterium | reverse complement strand
GGGGCGAGCCGCGCATCGCGGAGGTTGCAGACCGCCGCGCGCCGAGCGACGACGGCACGATGGCGTTCACGCTGCCCGACGACGCCCCGGCCGTGGGCGTGCTCCCGCCGGCGACCGAGCACCTCTTCAGGATCAACGTCTCGCGCACGGGCGACCTCGTCGGCGAGGGCCGTTTCGAGACGGCCCCTCCCGAAGGGTCGCGCGCCTCCTACGCTTTCGCCTTCATGAGCTGCCACCAGCCGTTCAGGCCGGACGGCTCCCTCCACCCGGATTCCGCACGCATGTTGTCCGCCCTCGAACCCGCGCTGGAGGCGCGCGGCGTGAAATACGTCCTGCTCATCGGCGACCAGATTTACGCGGAGGCGCCGGCCCGGCACGGGCTGCCGCGCGCCGGCGTCGAGCAACCCGTCGGCGAGATTCACGCCCGGTATCAGGCGCGCTACCGACAGTTCTGGGCGCTCCCCGAGGTGCGACGGCTCCAGGCGCGCTGGCCCACCTGGTGCATCTGGGACGACCACGAAATCGTCAACGACTGGGGCGCGCGGCGCGAACACTCGGGGCCGTCGTGGCGGCGCGTCTTCGAGGGCGCGCGCCGGGCCTTCTTCGACTACCAGGTCTCACGCACGCTGTCGCCCGGGTCGTCGTCTTTGCCCGCGGCCTTCCAACAGTCTTTCGTGTGGGGCAACGCGGCGACGTTCGTGATGGATTTGATCTCGCAGCGCGCCGTCTCCGGGGGCGAGGGCCGGGTCTACGGCGACGAACAGCTCGACGCGCTGAAAGGTTTTTTGCGCGAGCAGCGGGAACGCGCCGTGGTCTTCGTCGTGCTCACTGTCCCGCCCGTGTACCTGCCCGACTGGCTGGTGGGGCTGGGCGAGCGGGTGCCCGTGCTGGGTTCGGTCTTTGCGACCCGTTGGAACGCCGCGCGCAACCGCCCTCAGCTCGACCGCCTGCTCGACGTTCTGCGGGCGCACCAGCGCGCCGCCCGCGGCCAGAAGCTCGTCCTCCTCTCGGGCGACGTGCATCAGGGCGCGGCGCTGTCGCTGCGCTGGCCCACGGGGGAGCGCGCTTACCAGTTCGTCTCCAGCCCCGTCACGAACGCCGAACGGGATTGGAAGCAGTCGCTCGCGCGGCGGCTGTCCTTCTCCATGCGCCGCGCGCGGCACGGCGCGGAGCAGGTGGAGGTCGAGCGGCTGCCCGGCACCGGCCCCGCGCGGCGGAATCCGTTCAGCGGGCTGAACGTCGGCGTCGTCCACGTCGGCGACGAGGGCGCGAGCGCGACAGTCCGCTTCGAGCTTATCACCTACGACGCGAGCGAGCCGGGCGGCGTGCTCGCGCCTTACGACAGCGGCCGGCTGTGAGAGACCGGGCGGCGACCGAGTAGTTCGCGCGGACGTATGGCAACTTGCGAATGGATGCGCCCCGCCCCCACGGTCTTCGCCCGCGGTTCCCGGACGGGGTGTGTCAACGAAAGATTTTGCGCGCGCATTTTTAATCCGAGGTCGGCGGCCTCAATCTAAATGCATATCCTCGACAAAACGAGAATCCTCAGAGAAATCCGTGACGGCGGTTTCATCCTTGATGATGCGCTTGAGCACATCCCACACCTGCCCCCTCGACCACGCCACTTCGCTCCCTTTGATGATTAGCGGCTCATGAGTCACTAGATATTCGACCAGCTCCCTCACGCTCTGAACCTTCGGGGACATAAACCTCAGCCACTTAAGACGCGACATGGCAGGCCATTTCTTCGCCCCGACGACCGAGCTGATGCCCTTCCAGACTTCAGCTCTACTTTCTTCTGGAACGATCTCATTCAATGTAGTGTCCAGGCGAAACCGCCGGCGCGGAAGGGTTAGATGTTGGATGAAACCACGCCGCAGCAGATGGAAGGCTTTCTGAGACAGGCACGGCAGCGGGACCGGGCTTTCCTCCACCTGAGTCAGGATGTAGTCCGTAACTTTTCCAGGCGTAGTAAGCTCCGGGGCCACGCGGCCGGGTATTTGGATAGCGAAAGTCTCTTCAATTCGGATGATAAGTTCGACCAAATCCAAACCCATAAACTCCTCCGGCGACAGGTGAGCTGTCTGTCTGACGGGGATTATACCGCCGCCCGCCCTTTCACGCCGAGGCGGGCCATTCGACCCGCTCCGCGCCGACGAAGCGCGCCAGCCGCGCCGCCGCCTCTTCGAGTTTCCTGCGCCGCGCCGGTGTGACCCGGACGCCCGGCTCCCAGAAGACCCGCCGAACCCTGAGCAGACTTTCGTCGCGGTGGAACTTCGGGTCAATTCTTCCCACGAGGCGCGCGCCTTCGAGCACGGGCAGGACGTAGTAGCCGTAACGCCTCCGGGCCTCGGGCACGAACGCCTCGAAGCGGTAGTCGAAGCCGAAGAGGCGGAGCGCCCGCGCGCGGTCTCGCAGCACGGGGTCGAAGGGGCTGAGCAGCCGCGCCCGGTCGGGCGGCGCGGGTAGGCCGCGCAACCGCCGCTCCCAATCGGCTAACGCGTAGCTCGGGCG
>JALZHT010000128.1 GCA_030860645.1 Acidobacteriota bacterium | reverse complement strand
GCCGCGGGGGGTGCGGTTGAGGAAGCCGATCTGGATGAGGTACGGCTCGATGATCTCCTCGATGGTGTCCTTCTCCTCTTGCAGCGCGGCCGACATGTGGTTGAGGCCGACGGGGCCGCCCTCGTGCTGCTGGATAATCATCAGGAGAAGTTTCCTGTCCATCTCGTCGAGGCCGAAGGTGTCGACCTCCATGCGGTTGAGCGCGTCGTCGGCGACCTCCTTGGTGACGCGCCCGTCGTGCTCGACCTCGGCGTAGTCGCGCACGCGACGGAGCAGCCGGTTGGCGATGCGCGGGGTGCCGCGCGCCCGACGCGCGACCTCGCGCGCGCCGCCCTCTGTGACCTCCGTGCCGAGGATGCCGGCCGAGCGGCGGACGATCAGCTCCAGCTCGTCGTGCGTGTAAAAGTTCAGGTGGAAGACGATGCCGAAGCGTCCGCGCAAGGGGGCGGTGATCAGCCCGGCCCGCGTCGTCGCCCCGACGAGGGTGAACTTCGGCAGGTCTAATTTAATCGAGCGGGCGGCCGTCCCCTGCCCGATCATGATGTCGAGCTGGTAGTCCTCCATCGCCGGGTAGAGGACTTCCTCGATGGCGGGGTTGAGGCGGTGAATCTCGTCTATGAAGAGCACGTCGCCCTCCTGCAAGTTGGTGAGGAGGGCGGCGAGGTCGCCGGGCTTCTCGATGACCGGCCCGGCCGTCGAGCGCAGCTCGGCCCCCATCTCGTTGGCGACGATGTTGGCTAAGGTGGTCTTGCCCAGGCCCGGCGGCCCGGTCAGCAGGACGTGGTCGAGGGCCTCGCGGCGCTGGAGCGCGGCGCGGATGTAGACGCCGAGGTTCTCGGTCGCCTTCTTCTGGCCGATGTACTCGGCCAGCCGGGCGGGCCGCAGCGACAACTCGAATAGCTTCTCGTCGTCGGCCGCGCCCCGCTCGCGCACGCTGACAGGCTCAAGCTCAGACATAAGCAGTGAGTGCAGAGTGCGGAGTGCAGAGTGATGAATAAAAGCATTCTTTCATTCTGCACTCCGCGCTCTGCACTCAGCCTTTCGAGAGGTGTCGCAGGCTGCGGCGCAGGAGGAGTTCGACCGAGAGGTCGCCGCCCTCCGTGACGGCCTGCGCGACGGCCTTCTCGGCGGCCGCCTTCTGGTAGCCGAGGTTGACGAGGGCCGAGAGCGCGTCCTCGCGCAGCGCGTCCTCCGTAAGCGGCGCGCCCGCGGCCGCGCCCGCCGCCAGCTCCTCTTCGAGCGCGGGGCCGGAGAGTCCGGCCATCTTGTCGCGCAGCTCGATGACGAGCCGCTCGGCCGTCTTCTTGCCGACGCCGGGGATCGAGGTCAGCCGCGCGAGGTTGTTGGTGCGGATGGCCGAGACGATCTCGTCGGCGCTCATCCCGGAGAGCATGGCGACGCCGGACTTCGGGCCGATGCCGCTCACCGAGATGAGCAGGCGGAACAGCTCGCGCTCGCGCTCGGTGCGGAAGCCGAAGAGTTGCAGCGCGTCCTCGCGGACGTGCGTGTGGATTCTCAGGCGGACGGGCGTGTTCGGCTCGCCCAGGTCGTAGAAGGTCGTGACGGGGATCGTCACCTCGTAGCCGACGCCGGCAACGTCAACGACCACACTGGTCGCGTGCTTGGCGAGAAGGGTGCCGGATAGGTGCGCAATCATCTCAGAGAGTTTTCACCGACGAGAGAAGAGATTTCGGGAGCGCCTCACGTTTCGACAAGGATTTTAGATGATGCGCCGGGCGTCGGCAACGCACCACGCCCGCTGCGGTCAACGGTTGCGCCTAGCCCGAGGCCCGGATTTGTGTCTCGCAGTTCCCGCCTTCGCGGCCTTCACAATCGAGCCGGGCAAATCCAGCTCGTCGTCAATCAGCACATCCGTGGAGACGCCTACGCTACGCGCGTGAGCCAGTAAAATTCGCAAGGGGGGTTTGACGTTTCCCCAACTCGAATGCTGACACCTCTTCTCGCAGAAGCTCGTCGTTCAACCCTAAGCGACTAATCATCTCATTTTGCGACAGGCCAAGACCAAGGCGAATCTGAGTGATTTTCTCGGCAAGCCGATCCGGCTTTCGGCGCGGCCCTCTTCCCATCAGGTTTCACCTCCTGACCTCAAGCTTTGGGCTGGCGCTGGCATTCGGACTGGCGAATGGTTGTCAAAGTTCTACAGCGTGCAGGCGGCATAAAATAGCAGACACAACGACCGCTGTCACCAAGAGCGTTTGGGCAGACTGTAGGGGCGGGGCTTGTCCCTGCCCGCACGGGTTCGACAATCTCAACTCGAATGAAATGGGCGCGGGCAGGGTGCCCCTACAGTACTGGCGCGCATATCCCCTGTGCCTCTGTGTTGAAACGAACTGACGGCACTCTCACCTTACGCGAGGTCGAAAATTCCCCGACCATCAGCGTCTTCGGCGCACGGCCCTCTTGCGGTAGACGCCGTCGAAGGTGACGTTGACGCCGCCGCACTGGCCGTTGTCGTCGGCGACGAGGTAGGGGCCGACGAGGTGGAGGCGGACGCGGCAGGTGTCGTCTTCGAGCGTGAGTGTGTTGCCGGCAGGTGCGACGCTGCCGGCGACCTCGCCGACGTGGACGTTGTCGCCGAGGCCCTGCCAGTAGGCTTGCCCCTCGACGGCGAGCCGGTCGGCGCGCGCGTCCCGGCGGATGTGGAGGGAGTTGCGGTAGAACTCCCACTCGCCGACCCAGCGCGAGAGCAGCGGGCGCGGCTGCGCCGCGCGGATGTCGAGCCGCGCGGCCTCGATCCAGCCGACCCTCTCGGGGCCGCGCCGCGGCTGATACCAACTGCAAGCCCATTCGCCGTGCGCGCGCGAGACGATGACCTCGTCGCCCGGGACGAGGTAAGCCTTGTCCCTGCACTTCGCGTCGGGCTTCGGGCAGTCGTCCGGCGTGTCGTTGTAAAAGTAGGCGCGCTCGCCGCGCGCGCCCTTGACGCGCGCCAGCCGGAAGTGGTCGGAGTCGCCGGGGAACGCGCCGTTGCGGCACCAGTTCGGCGGGTTGCCCTCGGCCTGCGCCGGAGCGTGAGCCGCGGCCGACAGCAGGAGCAGCAAGAGGAGCGCGAGCCTGCGCGCCGCGGCGCGCGCCTTCGTGTTCATCGCTTCCGTCCTTATTCTTATTTCCGACTTCACGACGGCCATTCTATATCACTTTACAGTTGAGTAAGGGGCGGGGGGACACGGTCAAGGATTTTCGATTTTAGATTTGCGATTTTTGATTGGGAGAGAGCGCCCGCCCGCTCTTTCAATCGCCAATCAAAAATCAGAAATCAAAAATCCTTGACCGTGTCTCCGCGCCCCTTTGGTTTGTTCGTTGACTTCAACTCGGGCGTCTTTCCGCAGCGGCCTCATCCGCGTTATACTGGCGGCGCTCTCTCCGCAGAGAAGAGAAGATGAAATCCGAGAAAATCTCCGAGCTGACGACGAACCGCCTGAGCGTCTACCTGCGTTGCCTGAACCTGCTGGCCGCCGCCGGGATCAAGACCATCTCGTCGCAGGCGCTGGCCGACCAGTTCAACATGAACTCGGCGCAGATTCGCAAAGACCTCGCCTACTTCGGCGAGTTCGGCACGCGCGGCGTCGGCTACTCGGTCGAGGAGTTGCGCCGCCACCTGACGCAGATCCTCGGCCTCGACAAGCCGCACCGCGTCGGCATCATCGGCGCGGGCAACCTCGGCACCGCGCTCGCCAACTACAACGGCTTCCGCGAGTCGAACTTCGAGGTCGTCGCCCTCTTCGACAACGACAAGGAGAAGATCGGGCGCAAGGTGGGGCGCGCCTCCGTCCCCGTCCACGACGTGCGGAAGCTGGCGCGCGTCGTGCGCGAGGAGGGCGTGGACGTGGCCGTCATCGCCGTGCCCGCGCGCGTCGCGCAGAGGGTCTTGAACCAGGTCATGTCGGCCGGCATCAAGGCCGTCCTGAACTTCGCGCCGGTGCGCCTGCACGCGCGGCTCGGCGTCAAGGTCAAGACGGTTGACTTGACGATCTCGCTGGAATCGCTATCGTATTTCCTGGCACGCCCCCAGATCACCTGCGTCACCAACCCGCGCAGCCTGCTCCCCTACGAGGAGATCGCGCAGCGCGACGAACAGGAATTGCAGAGCTAACAAGGAGTCCGGGCCATGAAGGAGTGCTTGCTGAAGAGAGTCCTGCCGTTCACGTTGACCTTCATCGTCGGCGCCGCCGTGGGCGGCTTCTTCCAACTCTTCGGCGCGCGCGACGCCGGCTGGCGCGGGAGGCGTTACGGCTACACCGACGAGGGCCGGCGCGGCTGCGGCAAGAAGTTCAAGCGGAATTATTTCGCGCCCAAGTCGCGCCCGCCCGTCATCCTCTTCAAGCCCGACGCCCGCCTCCCGCGCGCGGCGCGGACGGCCGGCGAGGGGCCGTTCACCACGCGCGTCCGCGTGACGTTCGGCGAGGACGGGGTGGTGCGCAGGGCCGAGGCGGTCGGCACCTGGCTGCCCGAGGTGAGCGAGGCGGCCGCGCGCGCCGCCCTCAACATCCACTTCATCCCGGCGACGCTCGATGGCGAGGCGACGACCGTCACGGAAGAGGTCCCGATCCGCTTCTCGTTCGAGTGACCGGCGCGGCCCGAAGGTTTTGATGGACGAGCAGACAGCCCGGCGCGAGATCGTGCGCGTCGGCCAGTTGATGTACGAGCGCGGCTACGTCGTCTCCTCCGACGGCAACATCAGCGTGCGCCTCGACGACGGGCGCGTCGTGGCGACGCCGACGCAGGTCTGCAAGGGGCGCATGACCGAGGAGATGCTGGCCGTCACCGACCCCGAAGGCAAGCCCCTCAACGACCGGCGCGCCTCTTCCGAACTGGCGATGCACCTCCTGGTCTACGGCGAGCGCGAGGACGTGCGCGCCGTCTGCCACGCGCACCCGCCGCACGGCTCGGCCTTCGCCGTGGCGGGCCTCGCCATTGACCAACCGATTCTGTCCGAGGTGATTCTGACTTTGGGCTGCGTCCCGCTCGCCGAGTACGGCACGCCCTCGACCGACGAGCTGACCGAGAAGATGCGCCCGCTCGTCAAACACCACCACGCGCTGCTGATGGCGAACCACGGCGCGGTGGCCTACGGCGCGAGCCTCTGGCAGGCTTTCGACCGGCTCGAAACCCTGGAGCACACGGCGAAGATCGCCATCCTCTCGCGCGTGCTCGGCGGCGCGCGCAACCTGCCGCCGGACTCGATTGAGAAGCTCATTGACATCCGCGAGCGCGCCGGGTACTTGGACGCGGGCGGGCGCTGCCAGTCGTGCGGCTACCTGCACGAGACGCAGGTCGTCTGCCCCGTGGGAGAACGCGGCGGCGGCGCGTCCGCCGGCGCGGCGCGGGCGGCGGCGAACGGCGCGGGCAAGATCAACCTGACGCGCGAGGAGTTGATCGAGCTGTTGAGCCAGGCGGCGGGCCTCCGGGCCGGCGGCTGACAAGACGTTCCCGGGATTTACGATTCACGAAGAGAAGAGGAGCACAGCGCATGCCTCAAGAAGCTCTCGGCATGGTTGAGACGAAGGGGTTGGTGGCGATGATCGAGGCCGCCGACGCGATGGTCAAGGCGGCCAACGTCACTTTGGTCGGTTACGAGAAGATCGGGGCCGGGTTCGTGACGGCCATCGTCCGCGGCGACGTGGCGGCCGTCAAGGCCGCGACCGACGCGGGCGCGGCCGCGGCCCGGCGCGTCGGCGAACTCGTCAGCGTCCACGTCATCCCCCGCCCCCACGGCAGCGTCGACGAGGCGCTCCCGGTCGGCGAAAGATAAAAGCCGTAAATCGTAAATCGTGAATCGTCAATCGAAACTGCTTTCGCGGCTTCCGATTCGCCTTCCGGCCCGGGCGCGGCCCGACCACGATTTACGATTTACGATTCACGATTCACGGCTTTTATGATAATCGCGCGCATCGTCGGCACGGTCGTCTCGACGCAGAAGGACGAGCGGCTGAAGGGCAACAAGCTGCTGCTCGTCCGGCCTCTGAACCTGGACGGGACGGACGCGAGCGGCTACGTCGTGGCCGTCGACACGGTCGGCGCGGGCTACCACGAGCGCGTCCTCGTCGTCGCGGGCTCCTCGGCCCGCCTCGCCCAGGGGATGAAAGACCGGCCCGTCGACGCCGCCATCGTCGGCGTCATTGATCAGGTGGACTTACTCTACGACTGACAGTTTCCAGTTTTCGGCCCGGTCACTGAAAACCGAAAACTGGAAACCGAAAACTGATCATGCAACTCGCGCGGGTCATCGGGAGCGTCGTGGCGACGGTGAAGAACGATTCGCTGGAGGGGCGGAAGCTCCTCGTCGTGCAGTCGCTCGACGCCGACCTGCGGCCGCAAGGGTCGCCGCTCGTGGCGCTCGACGCCATCGGGGCCGGCGTCGGCGAGCTGGTCTTCTGGTGCCGCGGCAAGGAGGCGAGCTTCCCGTTCCGCCGCGAGGACACGCCGACCGACTGCACGATCATCGGCATCGTGGATTCCGAGGCGCACGTCTCGAAAGGGAGGCGGGCCGAATGATTCTGGCGCGCGTCCTGGGCAACGTCGTGGCGACGCAGAAGAACGAGCGCTACGCGAACGCGCGCGTGATGCTGTGCCGGCCGGTCAGCCCGACGGGCGAGGAGTGGGGCGCGACGCTCCTCGCGCTCGACTCGGTGGACGCCGGCGTCGGCGACACCGTGCTCATCGTGCAGGAGGGCTGGGGCGCTTCGACCGCCGCGACCGGCGAGCAGGGCGCGGCTATAGACTCGGCCATCGTCGGCGTCGTCGACCGCGTTGACCTCCTCGAAGACGAGCCGCGGCCCCGGCCGAAAACTGAAAGCTGAAGACTGAAAACTGTTAATGGGCAGCGAACAGGACAGAGTGCGCGAGCTGGCCGAGCGCGTGGCGCGGCGGCTGGCCGGCGACTCGGCCGCGGGCGGGGCGCGCGACGAGTCACAGGGCGGCGAGCTGTCGGCGCTGCGCGCCAGCCTGTCGGAGATTCAGAAGCGGCTCGCGCACATCGAATCACACCTCACGCACGAAGGGGGCTGCGAGCACGACGCGCCCCCCGCCGAAAGGCCCTCCGGCGGAGCGGCTCCCGACGACGCGACGCCGGCGCGCTCGATGTGGCTGAGCGGCACTTACGTCCCGGCGACCTCGCACCCGAGCCAGGAGCGCTTCACGGAGATCGGCGAGGCCGTCTCCGAACTCGTAGACTTCTTCGAGCGCGAGAAGACCTGCACGGTCGAGCCGGGCGGCAAGCCCTGCGACCACTGCGGCATGTGCAGCTCGCGCGGGTTCTGAAGAGGGTAAAATTAAAAAGGTAAAAGGCAAAAGTGAGGATGAGAAGCACGCTGCTCCTCATCCTCTTTACTTTTGCCTTCTACCTTTTACCTTTTTACTTCAGCGCGCCGTGTTGGTCTGCCCGCCGCCCGCGGGGTTGCGGCGCAGGCTTTCGGAGTTGATGCGCGGGGCCTGTCGCGCGCCCTCCTCGGCGCGGAAGAGCGGCTCCTCCTTGAAGCCGTAAATCTTCGCCGCGATGACCATCGGGAACTGGCTGCGCGCGGTGTTGTAGTCGGTCACGACGTTGTTGTAGTCCTGGCGCGACACGGCGATGCGGTTCTCCGTCCCTTCGAGCGAGGTCATGAAGTCGCGGAAGCCCTGGGCGGATTGGAGCTGCGGGTAGCTCTCCGTCAGAGAGAGCAGGCGGCCGAGCGTCCCCCCGA
>JALZHT010000775.1 GCA_030860645.1 Acidobacteriota bacterium | reverse complement strand
GCCCGCACGTGCGGCGTGCGCCGCAGGTCTTCGACTACGTCGTGGACGCGCACACGGGCGAGCTGGTGGCGGAGCTGCCGCGCTCGCAGTCGCTGACCGAGAAGGCCCCGGACGCCACGGGCCGCGTCCGCACCTTCGGCTGCACGCGCAACGGCTCGGCCCGACACCTCCACGACCCCGCGACCAACGTCCACACCTTTGACTTCGGGTTCCGCAGCGTCTACACGAACGCGGGCCGGCTGCCCGGCGACTACGTCGCCAACCCGCCCGCGCCGTGGAACCCGGTCGCCGTCAGCGCGCACGCCAACGCGGCCGAGGTGATGCGGTACGTCAAGGGCGTGCTCAAGCGCAACGGCCTCGACAACCTCGGCGGCGCGATCCGTTCGAGCATCAACTGCGTCGAGGACTCGGGGACGAAGGTCTGGGACAACGCGATGTGGTTTCGGGATCAGATGATGTACGGGCAGAGCCTCGTCGGCGAGGAGTTCCGCTCGTGGGCGCTCGCCAAAGACATCGTCGCGCACGAGTTGACGCACGGGCTGACGGACTACACGGCGCGGCTCGAATACCTCGGCGAGAGCGGCGCGCTCAACGAGTCCTACGCCGACATCTTCGGCGTCATCCTCGCCAACGAGGGGCGGGCGAGCGTCGCGAAGTGGGACTGGCTCATCGGCGCGAACCTGACGGGCGACGGCGAGGCCCTGCGCAGCATGAAGCGGCCGCGCGACTTCGAGCAGCCCGACCACATGGACGACTACCAGCGGCTCCCCAACACGGAGGACGGCGACTGGGGCGGCGTCCACGTCAACAGCGGCATCCACAACAAGGCCGCCTATCATCTCCTGACGGCGCGGGGCGCGAGCGGCCAGCCCGTCTTCAAGCCGCGCGAGGTGGCCGCGCTCTTCTACCTCGCGCTCACGCAGCACCTCTCGCGCACCTCGCGCTTCGCCGACAGCCGCCGCGGCGTCGAACTCGCCGCCCGCAGCCTCTTCGCCGCGCGCTCCAACAAGAACGTCCTTTTCAAGGCCGTCGGCCGCGCCTTCGACCGCGTCGGGATTGTTTAGAGACTTGCAGGCGGAAGCCCGGCCGCGAGGGGGCGTCTTCGAGTGAGCCGCGAGGCGCGCCGGCAGGACTCGAAGACCCCGCCCTCGCGGCCGGGCTTCCGCCTTTGTTGCCGCGTCGGCCGGTGGTGTAAGATACCGCGTTCAAAAGGTCTTACTTATCGCCACCTATGAGTCCGGCAGTAGTGTCCGCGCCCCCTCGCGCCGTCGGCACGGCCGCCCGAAATAATCACTTCCGAGGAACAGCACTGATGATTGACTTCGAATTGACCGACGACCATAAAGCGATCCGGCAGACCGTGCGCGAGTTCGCGCTGCGGGAGGTCGCGCCGCACATCAAGGAGTGGGACGAGCAGCAGCACTTCGAGCGCGCGGTGCTCGACAAGATGGCCGAACTCGGCATCCTCGGCGTCTGCATCCCCGAGGAGTACGGCGGCGCGGGCTTCGACTACGTCGCGCTCGGCCTCGTCTGCGAAGAACTCGAAGCCGTCGACACCTTCCTGCGCGTCATCATGTCCGTCCACACGGGCCTCAACTCCCTCTCGCTCTACGCCTGGGGCACGGAGGAGCAGAAGCAGAAGTACCTCGTCCCGCAGGCCAAAGGCGAGCGGTTGGCGACCTACGGGTTGACCGAGCCGGGCGCGGGCTCAGATGTGGTCGGGGCGCGCTCGACGGCGCGGCGCGACGGCGACGGGTGGGTCTTGAACGGCGAGAAGATGTGGATCAGCTTAGCCGGCGACGTGGCCGACAACTTCCTCTTCTTCTGCTGGACGGACGAGGAGAAGCGCCGGCAGCGCGACCACTCGGGGATGTCCTGCTTCATCGTCGAGCGCTCGATGGAGGGCTTCACCTCCGGCACCATCCACGGCAAGATGGGCATCCGCGCCGGCAACACCGGCTACTTCTCCTTGCAGGACGTGCGCGTGCCGGCCGAGAACCTGCTGGGCGAGGAGGGCGAGGGCTTCAAGATCGCGATGTTCGCGCTGGAGCAGGGGCGCTACACGGTCGCCGCGGGCGCGACCGGCCTCATCCGCGCCGCGCGCGACGCCTCCGTCGCCTACGCCCTGGAGCGCGAGACGTTCGGGACGAAGATCGCCAACCACCAGCTCGTCAAGCAGAAGATCGCCGAGATGGAGGCCGACTACCAGATGTCGCACCTGCTCTGGCTGCGCGCCGGCTGGCTCAAGAACGAGGGCCGCCCGAACGCCCGCGCCACCTCTCTGGCCAAGTGGCAGGCCACCGTCCGCAGCGAGAAGGCCGCCTCGATGGCGATCGAGGTGCACGGCGCCAACGGCTACTCGAACGACTACCCCGTCGAGCGCTACCTGCGCAACTGCAAGGCCGCGGTCATCTACGAGGGGACGCGCGACATCCACACGCTGATGCAGGCCGACTGGGCGCTCGGCCTCAAGGGCGAAAAGCCCGCCCGCATGACGCTCCCGCCTTACCGCCCGGCGC
>JALZHT010000127.1 GCA_030860645.1 Acidobacteriota bacterium | reverse complement strand
GCCCAGGCCCGCGCCGCGATCCACTTCACGCTCACCTTGAGCGGCTGCGGGGCGACGGGCAGCGGCGTGGCCTGAAACTCGGCCGGGATGAACTCCGCCGTCTTCCGCAAGTCGCGGTCGCGCGTGGCGACTGACAGTTCGAGCAGGTCGTTAGCCAGCGACTCGGACAGCTCCTCGATCACCTCCAGCCGCGCCCGATCCAGCTCGGCGGCGGCCGGGGGTTTCGCCGGCGGGCCGGACTGCGCCCTCACGAGAGAGGTCGCCGCCGGCTGCGCCAGCATCAGGAATGCACAGGTCGCGGATAAAAGCACCCGCGGCAAGGGGGAACTCGCGTGTCTCATTTGCTATGACTTCCTGCGAACAGAAGAACTGGCCGGAGACGCCTTGCGCGCCCGCGGCCACGGAGGTTGGCGGATTATAACCTCTGCGCGCCCGCCGAACAAACCCGGCTCCCGCAGGGTGTTTAGGAACCTGACCGGGATGACGCCGGGGGCCTACCGCCGCAGTATTTCACGATGAGGCCGCCGCAAGTCGTCGCGGGGGGTAGACGGGCCGGCGCGATTCGGGTATAGTGCCCGCATCCGGGCGGTCGGTGAATCCTTCCGCCCAGTGGTTGCTGGGGTGAGGACAGTGACCACACAAAAGGACAGGCGCGAAGCCACCACGGCTGCCGCGCCTGTCCGCTTTTATGTGGCCCTCCTGACGGAAGCCGCCGGCGAAAGCGCGGCCGTCCTACTCGTACCTCAGCGCGATGATCGGGTCAACGCGGGTCGCGCGGCGCGCGGGGATGTAGCAGGCGAGCAGCGACACCGCCGTGAGCAGGAGCACGTTAGTCGCGAAGGTCGCCGGGTCGGCCGCGCTGACCTCGAAGAGCAGGCTCGCCATGACGCGCGTCAGGGCCAACGCGGCCGCCGCGCCCAGCCCGACGCCGATGAGGGTCAGCACGAACCCGCGCCCGACGATCAGGCGGAGGATGTCGCGCGGCCTCGCGCCGAGCGCCACGCGCACCCCGATCTCGTGCGTCCGCTGCGTGACGGCGTACGACATCACGCCGTAGATGCCGACCGAGGCGAGGAGCAGCGCCACGGCGGCGAAGACCCCGAACAGGATGGCGTGCAGGCGCGGCTGCCAGACCGCCCTGGAGATGACCTCCTCCATCGTCCTCAAGTTGGTCACGGGCTGGTCGGCGTCCAACGCCCTCACCTGCTCGCGCGCCGCGGCGGCGAAGCCCGCCGGGTCCGACGCGGTGCGCACCGCGACCGTCATCTGCCGCACCGTAATCTGCTGGTACGGCACGTAGACCGTCATCCTCGTCGCCGCATCCACGCGCTCGTGACGCACCTCGCCGACGACGCCCACGACCGTGTGCCACGGCTCGTTGCTCTCCGGCGGCCCGAACCGGACGCGCTTCCCCAGGGGGCTCTCGCCCGGCCAGTACTCGCGGGCCAGCCGCGCGTCAACGACCGTGACTTTGGGGGCGTCTCGGGCGTCCGTTTCGGCGAGGTCGCGGCCCGTCAGCAGGGGGATGCCCAGCGCGCGGAAGTAGCCGGGCGTCACCACGCAGTGGTTAATCACCGGCGCTTCGCCCACGGCCAACACCGGCCGCCCCTCGACCGTGAGGCTGCGGCCCCAGCGCGACCCGCTCAGGGGCAGGTTCGAGACCGCGCCCGCCGCCTGCGCCCCGGGCAACCGTCCGACGCGCTCGACCAACTGGCGGAAGAAGGCGCTCTGTCTCTCCGGCTCGGAGTACTTGGCCGCCGGCAGGGAGACGGTCATCGTCAGCACGTTCTTCGGGTCGAGTCCGACGTTGACCTGTTGCAGCCGCAGAAAGCTGCGCATCATCAGCCCCGCCCCGACGAGCAGGACGAGCGAGAGCGCCACCTCCGCGACCACCAGCAGGCTGCGCAGCCGACCCCGCCCCGCCCCCGCCGCCGCGCTGCGCCCGCCCTCCTTCAGCGTCTCGTTCAAATCCACCTTCGACGCTTGCAGCGCGGGCGCCGCGCCGAACACGGCCCCCGTCAGCAGCGAGACGGCGGCGGTGAAGCCGACCACGCGGCCGTCCAAATTGAACTTCATCCAGAAGGGGAACTCGACGGGGATGGCCGCCAGCAGCAGCCTCAGCCCCCACAAGGCCAGGACGAGGCCGAGCGCGCCGCCGACGACGCTGAGCACCAGGCTCTCCGTGATCAACTGCCGGAAGATGCGGCGGCGGCTGGCCCCGAGCGCGGCGCGGATCGAGATTTCCTTCTGCCGCGCCGAGGCCCGCGCCAGCAAAAGGTTGGCGACGTTCACGCAGGCGATGAGCAGCACGAAGCCGACCACCCCGAGCAGGATCAGCAGCGACTGCCGGTAGTCGCCGACGAGGCCGGCGCGCAAGTCCGTGACGCTGACGCTCATCCCCTCGTTCGTCACGGGGTTCTGCTCCTCGATGCGACTGGCGACGGCGGCCATCTCGGCCTGCGCCTGTTCGAGCGTCACCCCGGGCTTGAGCCGCGCGATGGCGCTCAGGCCGTGGTCGGTGCGCGTCCACCTCTGCGTGTCGAGCGCCAGAGGGAGCCACAGGTCGGCCACCTCGGGGAATTTGAAGCCGGGCGGCATCACCCCGATGACGGCGTGCGGGCGGTTGTTGAGCGAGATCGTCCGCCCGACGATGCCGGGGTCGGCCCCGAAGCGGCCCTGCCACAGCCCGTGGCCGAGGACGACGACCGTCTCGTTACCGGGGCGGTCTTCCTCCTGATGAACGGTCCGGCCCAGCACGGGCGACACGCCCAGAATCTCGAACAGGCCGCTGGAGACCCTCGCGCCCCTGATCTGTTCAGGCTCGCCCCCGCCGACGAGGGTATAGGTGCCCGCCTGGTAAGCGGCGATGTCCTCGAAGACCTGGTTCTGCGCGCGCCAGTCCAGGAAGTTCGGGAACGACACGCCCATCGAAGTGATGCCGCGCTTCGGCGCCGTCTCGTCGACCAGCACCAGCCGCTCGGGATTTTCATACGGAAGCGGGCGCAGCAAGACGCCGTTGGCGAAGCTGAAGATCGTGCTGTTCGCGCCGATGCCGAGGGCCAGCGTGAGCACCGCCACGGCCGCGAAGCCGGGCTGCTTCAACAGCGCGCGCACGCCGTACCGCACGTCCTGCCACAGAGTCTCCAACATACCGCCTCCCCTGACCTCGTAAGCCGTGTCCCTGACGCGGCCCGGGTTGCCGAAACTCCTGAGCGCCGCCCGGCGCGCCGCCTCGGGCGACATCCCCCGCGCGACGTTCGCCTCCGTCTCCATCTCGACGTGCGCGAGCAGCTCCTCATCAATGTCCCGGATGACCGCCTCGCGCCCGAACAGGGCGCGCAGGCGTGCCGCGAGGACGTTGAACCACCACATCGCCGCAAACCCCTTACGTGGCCCGCCGCACCTTCGCGACGGCGAGAACCAGCCTGTCCCAGCTCGCCTCCTCGGCTTCGAGCTGCCGCCTCCCCGCCCTCGTGAGCGTGTAGAACTTGGCGCGGCGGCCCGTCTCGTTCGTGTCCCACTTCGAGGAGACCCAGCCGCGCTGCTCGATGCGGTAGAGCGCCGGGTAGAGCGAGCCCTGCTCGACCGAGAGCATCTCCTCCGACATCTGCCGGATGCGCTGGATGATGCCGTAGCCGTGCAGCGGCCCCAGCGAGACGGCCTTGAGGATGAGCATGTCGAGCGTGCCTTGCAGCAGGTCGGCCTTCGGTTCTGTCACGTCTGTCTCCTCGGTCGGGTGCGGCGGGATGCCTAGAACGTCAAGGCATGATAGGCGGGTTTGCCTAGAGTGTCAAGGCTTCCCGCCTCCCGCCCCGATTTTCTCCTTGACCTTCTAGGGGAAGCGTGCGACCATACCCCTAGAAGGGAATAGGAGGTGACGGCGTGGGGAGACAGAAGCCCGAACTGCCGCAGGGCACGCTCGACATGCTCATCCTGAAAGCCCTCTCCCTGGGGCCGATGCACGGCTACGGCGTGGGGCAGCGCATCCAGCAACTCGCCGAGGACATGCTCAGGGTCGAAGAGGGGACGCTCTACCCGGCGCTCTACCGCATCGAGCAGCGCGGCTGGATCGAGAGCGAGTGGGGCAGCTCGGAGAACAACCGCCGCGCGCGCTTCTACAAGCTGACGCGGCAGGGGCGCGCGCAACTCTCCGCCGAGGAGTCGAAGTGGGAACACCTGACGGCGGCGGTCGCCAAAGTGCTGCAAGCGACGTGAGGAGGGGGTGACGGGTGTCGCGGCTGAAAGCATTACTGGCTCGCCTCCGCGCGCTGCGCGACAGCGACGCGGTTCACCGAGAGATTGACGAGGAGTTGCAGTTCCACATCGACATGCGCGCCGAGGAGAACGTGCGGCGCGGCATGACGCCCGCGGAGGCGCGCCGCGCCGCCGAGGAGCGGTTCGGCCACAGGCTGCGCATCAAGGAGATGAGCTACGGCGTGCGCGGGGGCGGGTGGTTGGAGACTCTGTGGCAGGATTTGCGCTACGCCGCGCGGACGCTGCGCACGCGCCCCGGCTTCGCCGCGGTCGCGGTGCTGACGCTGGCCCTCGGCATCGGGGCGAACACGGCCATCTTCTCGGTCGTCAACGCCGTCCTGCTGCGGCCGCTGCCCTACGAAGACCCCGAGCGCATCGTGAGGATCGGCGGCACGAACCAGCGGCGGGGCGCGGCGCTCGGCAGCTTCAGCCCGCAGGATTTCTTCGACTGGAGGGAGCGCGCCAACGTCTTCGAGGCGTTGGCGGCCTACGACGGCTGGTCGCCCAGCCTGACTGGCGCGGGCGAGCCGGAGAGGGTGGAGGCGGCGCGAGTCTCGCCCGGGTTCTTCGGCGTCCTCAAGGTCAGTCCGGCCCTCGGCCGCGACTTCCTCCCCGCCGAGGAGCAGCGCGGCAACCACCTCTCGGTCATCCTAAGTCACCCCTTCTGGCAGCGCCGCTTCGGCGGCGACCCGCGCGTCATCGGCCGGAGCCTGACGCTGAACGGGCACGGCTACACGGTCGTCGGCATCATGCCCGCGGGTTTCGCCGGGCCGAAGTTCACGGGCGGCGACTTCGAGCAGGCGGAGCTGTGGGCCCCCTTCGCGCCCGACCTCAGCCAGTGGACGCGCGATGGCCGCTCGGTCGACGCCGCCATCGCCCGCCTCAAGCCGGGAGTTTCTCTGGCGCAGGCTCAGGCCGAGTTGGACGCCATCGCCGCGCAGCTCCAGCGGCAGTACCCCGACACGAACGCGGGCATCGGGGCGGCCGCCGCCTCTTTGCACGAGCAGGCCGTCGGGGCGATACGCCCGGCGCTGTTGACGTTCCTCGTCGCCGTCGGCCTCGTGCTGTTGATCGCGTGCGCCAACGTCGCCAACCTTTTGCTGGCGCGCGCCGCCGCGCGGCAGAAGGAGATCGCCGTCCGCATGGCGCTGGGGGCCGGCCGCGCGCGCATCGTCCGCCAGCTCCTCACGGAGAGCGTCCTGCTGGCCGGCCTCGGCGGGGCGGCCGGGCTGCTGCTGGCCCTGTGGGCCACCAGCCTCCTCGTCGCCCTCGGCTCCGACGCCATCCCGCGGCCGGACGAGATCGCGGTGGACGCACGCGTGCTCGGCTTCACGCTCGGCGTGTCCCTCCTGACGGGGATTGCCTTCGGCCTCGCCCCGGCGCTGGCGGCCTCCAGGCCCGACCTCAACGAGACGCTGAAAGAGGGCGGGAGGAGTCAGACGTTCGGGCGCGGCCGAAAGCGGGTGCGGGGGGTGCTCGTCGTCTCGGAGGTCGCGCTGTCGCTGCTGTTGCTGATCGGCGCGGGCCTGCTCGTCAAAAGCTTCGTGCGCTTGCGGCGCGTCGACCCGGGCTTCGACCCGCGGCACGTGCTGACGATGAACGCCTTCCTCCCCGGCGCGCGCTACCCGGAGGAGTGGCAGCACGCCGCTTTCTTCGAAAAGGTTCTGGAGCGCGTCCGCGCGCTGCCGGGCGTCGAATCCGCCAGCGTCGTGAGCAACCTCCCCGTGAGCGGGAACTACGACCGGATCAGTCTGTACGTGGAGGGGCAGACGCCCGCGGCGCGCGAAGACATCCCCGACGCCGAGCGCTACATGGTGGACGCCGAGTACTTCAAGACGATGCGGATTCCGCTCCTCGGCGGGCGACCTTTTAACGACCGGGACACCGCCGAGGCCCCTCCGGTCGTGATCGTCAACGAGAGCGTGGCCCGGCGCTTCTGGCCCGGCGAGAGCGCGGTCGGCAAGCGCGTCAGGACAGACCCTTCAAGGCCGTGGCTCACCGTCGTCGGCGTGGTCGGCGAGGTGCGGCACTACAGCCTGGAGGCCGCCCCGAACATGCAACTGTATCTGCCCCACCGGCAGGTGCCGTCGCAGGTGATGACCTTCGCGGTGCGCTCGGCCGGCGACCCCGGGGCGCAGGCCGCCGCCGTGCGCGGGCAGGTGTGGGCCGTGGACAAAGACCAGCCGGTTTACGACGTGAGGACGATGGGGCAACTGCTGTCAGAGTCGCTCGCGCAGCGGCGCTTCACGATGCTGCTCGTGGGCGTCTTCGCCGGCGTGGCCCTGCTGCTCGCGGCGGTCGGACTCTACGGCGTGATGAATTACGCGGTCGCGCAGCGGACGCACGAGATCGGCATCCGCATGGCGCTCGGGGCGCAGCGCGGCGACGTGCTGCGCATCATGCTCGGCCAGGGCATGGCGCTGACGCTCGGCGGCGTCGGCCTCGGACTGGTCGCCGCGGCCGGGTTGACGCGCGTGTTGGAGAGTCTGCTGTACGGCGTCAGCGCCCTCGACCCGGCCGTCTTCGCCGGCGTCACGTTCATCTTAATCGCCGTCGCCTTCTTAGCCTGCTGCATCCCCGCGCGCAAGGCGACGAGAGTTGACCCCATCGTCGCGCTCCGGTACGAATGACGGCCCGGCTCATCAAACGCACAACTGCGGTCACGACGCGGCCTGGTGGTGGAGGCCGATGAGAGGCGGCGTCCGCGCGCCCTCCGCCCGCTCGTTTGCGCCGCCAGCCTTCGCCAGCTTGAACCAGCCGAGGACGAAATTGCCGGCGCTGAAGCCGAGGGCGGCGTCGAGGGCGAAGAGGTCGCGGGTCAGTCGGCGGTAGACGGCCCTCTCGAAAGAGCGTTCGATGACCGCCCGCGCGCCGCCCAACCCTTCGGCCAGGGTCAGGTCTAAATCACGCCCGCCGCGCGCGCGCCGCCACGCGAACTCGTAGAGTCGTAGTTGCCCCTCGTCCTCGACGGCGCCGGTGACGACGACGACGAGGTGGCTCGCCTCCGTCTCCTCGACGACCTCGGCGACGCGCCGGCAGAGCGCCGGCGTCAGGTCTCCGTCCCTGGTGACGAAGAGGAAAGAGTTGCCGCAGACCTCGACGGCCAGGTGAGACTCGCCGTGCGCCGAGGCGGGGCCGGTCGCGATCTCGCTGTCGGGGACGCCGAGCGAGCGGATGATCGCGTACACGCGGTTACTCAGCCACCGGCCGTCTTCGAGCAGCGACACGGCGAGCCGGGTCGGGTTAATCGTCTCCTCGATGACCTCGTTCGCCACGGGCGACGCGCACTGGCTGCACTTCGCCCGGCTGAGGGTGACGGCCGCGAGCGAGTCGGGCGAAGGCAGGTCGAAGAGGGCGTGCCCGGACTGCCGGCAGCTCACCCTCACCTCGCGCTCCAGCAGCCCGGCGTCCAACATCGTCTCGACGGGGACGCCGCCCGCCTCCTTGAACAGGCGGCGGGGCGTGTAGCCCTCGCGCCGCAACTCCTGCACGCGCCGCAGGAACGAACGCACCGACTGCTCCTCCA